>JAGGZT010000001.1 GCA_021161905.1 Acidobacteriota bacterium
GAGCTGAACCACTCCTTCTTCGTTGGGGAGACCACCAAGACCAACGCTGGTATCCTCGGGATCGGTCTCTATTGCGTTGGCTCCTTTCTCCACTGCATCGAGGGAATTACCACCCGCAGAAAGAACCTTCCAGGCAGCTTCATTTGCCTTAAGTCCATGGGTGCCGCTTGAGAGAACGATGGGAAATTTGGCCTTGGGAAGAGAAATGGAACTTCCTCTTTTGAAAAGAGCACCTAAAAAGCTATAACCAATACCCAAGCTGGCAGAACCCTTTATGAATTCCCTTCTTGTAAAAAAAGCCATTGCTCCACCTCCATCTTTAAAAGCTCTCAGTGAAGTTATTAGCTTTCTAATTATAGCTTACTCTTTCTTATCCCTCAAGCAGGAAAAGAAAGAAGAATAATGTTAAAATAAGTTGTAATGGGCGAACTTTGGTATAAAGTTGAGGGAAAAGGGAACCCCATTTTTCTTATCCATGGGGGACCAGGGTTGGATCACAGCTATTTCTTACCGTATCTTTCCCCATTGGCCAAATGGTTCAGCTTGGTATATCTCGATCTTCCAGGTCAAGGACGTTCTCCTGAGCCAGCTTCACTTCGCGGTTATTCTATCAAGGAGGCAGCAAAAAGTGTAAAAGAGCTTGTGGAAAAATTAAGCTTTGACAAAGTCTCTTTGTTGGGACATTCTTACGGTGGTTTCGTAAGCTTGAGGTTTGCCTTTGATTATCCTGAGCTCTTAACAACACTGATCCTCGTCTCCACGGCGGGAAGCAATCGTTATCGGTACCGAACGATAGAGAGATTCTACCAAAAGGCACCAGACGAAATGCTTAGAGAGGCAGAGGCACTTAGCGAAATGGAGAGTTTTGGCGAAGAAGAACTCAAGAGATCGTTCCGCACTTTTCTCCCCTTTCTATTTCACCAACCTCCACCACCAAAGGAACTTGACGCTATGACCGAGAGAATCCGGTTCTCTCCTATTGCCAACCGCTTTTTCAACCTATTTGAGCTTCCTTCGTTCGATTTTGAGAAAGAACTCCCTCTTATAAATACTCCCACCCTGATAATCTCAGGAAAGCACGATAATAACATCCCCTTGGAGGAAGGGGAGCGTCTTTACCGGCTGATGCCCAACGCTAAGCTGGTTATATTTGAAAAAAGCGCTCACTTTCCCTTTATCGAGGAAAATGAGCGATTTCTTTCCGAAGTAAGAGGCTTCCTCAGTTCCTACTTTAAGGGATGTTGATCCTAACTTCCCCTGCGCTTTTTTCCCCGCTCTTTTCATCGATGAGCGATAGTCTCAGAAGGTAAGAACCCGAGGGCGCGGTGAAGGATAGCTCGAAGTAGATGGATTCATCTCCTTTCTTCAGGAGCTCCTCCCTGGTGAAGAACAAGGACTTGCTCTCCTCCTTTTTCAAGAAGGGACCCTTTTGAGAAAAAAGGGCACAGCGAACCCGCAAAAGTAGATGAAGCCTTTCCCCCTCTTGATAGTAGGTAAGAGAGCGGTAGTTTACTTCAATTATTACTTTAACATCACCACTTTCACCGATTTTTACTCGATAGTGGAAAGGAAAGGGAAGTTGGGAGAAACTACCAGTAATTTCTCTTTCTAAAAAGGGATAACTTAACCCATTAACTTTAATCTGTTTTTCCTTTAATTTGGTGATCATAGGGTGATACCACTTCGGGATAAGTTCTTCCCCCTTCCTTATGGTGTTGGCTGGACTTACCAACCCCGTCACCTCCGGAATGTTCCTCAATAGATAGTATCTCCCATTTCCTTTGATATCGGCGAAGATTAACGGGTTATAGAAAGGAGGGGGAAGACTTTGATAGTACCAGAAGATAACCGGACGCTTTATACCAGCTATCGCTTCTCTCTTCTCTTCCTCCGGAGGACCAAAAAGGATGTATATCTGTCCCCGGGCGGTCTCCCAACCTTTGAGCCCTCGCTCAATAAAGTGAAGGTTGGCATATTCCACCCTCTCCTCAAATTCCTTCTTGAACTCATTCTCCGATGTCTCTGGGTTCGGATCACGACGCTTCCAGAATATCTCGATAAACTTGCGCCTTTCCGCATCCGTTTTCAGCTTCTCAAACAACCTCTTCTCGGAGGAAAGAACGATCACCTCAACCGGTCCCTTTATCCAATTTCTTAAGGGCTCTTTCTCCTTTTGGAGGCAAAACCATTTTGGGGAGAGGAGAAGAAAAAAAAGAAATCAAGAAGAAAACCCCCCTCCTCATTGGTAGGCCTCCTCTTCAGGGGGGATATCTACGAACTGCTCCTTTACCCCTTTAGCACCTGTCCGTTTATCTTCGAGTTTAGCTGTAAGATAGTATCCACCAGGAGGAAGATATATAGTTATTCGTTCCTCATACTTCGATTTGCTTCTTTGCACCAATTCGTTCTTCATTAAAGAGAGCTCTACCTCTTTATCCTTTTTCTCTATCAATTTTCCTTTTTCTGTCCGTACCTCGAGCGTCAACTTCAATTTCGCCTTTAGCAGCCCCTTCTCCTGGTAATAAGTGAAATCGGTATAATTTATCCCTATTGTGACGAGGATCTCTTCTCCCCTTTTGTTTTTTCTCCCGGTTAGATGATAGCTTAGATCAAAAGGTATAGCAGAAACGGAAATCCCTTCTCGCTTTCCGGTGAGTTCTGAGTAGTCAATATCGCGTCGCACGATCAACTTTTCCCGAACATCTTCCATAGGTCTGAAGTATTCCACCGGGATTAGGTCTATCATAGACCGAGGGGTCTGACGGTAGAAGTAAAGATCGAAGATATCACGGGGAAAGGGGCGAAGTAGATAATACCTTCTGTTGTTGAAAATATCGGCGAAGACAAGCGCTTCGTCCCATCTTAAGTAAGAAGTTGGAGGATTATCGTAATACCAAAAGTAGGCAAGTCGAGGGACCCCAACAAGATTCTCTCGCCATTCACGAGAAGGAGGACCAAAAAGGATGTATATCTGTCCCCGGGCAGTCTCCCAACCTTTGAGCCCTCGCTCAATAAAGTGAAGATTGGCATACTCCACCCTCTCCTCAAATTCCTTCTTGAACTCATTCTCCGATGTCTCTGGGTTCGGATCACGACGCTTCCAGAATATCTCAATAAACTTGCGCCTTTCCGCATCCGTTTTCAGCCTTTTGAACAGTTTTTTCTCAGAGGAAAGGGCAATTATCCTTACCGGACCGTTGATCCAATCCTTCAGGGATTCCCGTGCCTTCCCCGGAGGAAGCCATCCTCCATAAAGAAAGAGGAAACCGATGAGGAATAACCAATATTTCGTTGATTTCATTCATAAGCTCCTCAATTAAAGAGCCAACTCATATAAGGAATGACTTCCAGTTTAACCGGGTTCACCAACCGGTAAATAGGGAAGATGTCCCCTGCCTTTGGGACCAACCGATATTTGAAATAGCGGATGAGCCCATAGCTCGATGCTGGTTCGAGGAGTATAGGTACCAGGTTTCCTGCCAACTGGGAGGTATAAACGACGAAGCTACCTTTCTTTACAACTATCTTGGAGCGTATTGGCTCTACTTCTATCTTCTTCGGAGGGTTGTAATCGAACCTCGCCGGGATTATCTCCTTCACCCGGTAGTACTCAACCTCTATCTCCTTGTCCTCCATCACCTGATTTACCCTCACCCCCAAGCGAAGGAGTGTGGCTACGATGTCGCTTCTATCAGCAGGAATTATATAGCCTAAAGGACGAACTACCGAGACTCGAGGGACAACCTTAGGTCTCCAGTTAGGCACCGTATAGGTTACTACCTTCATCTCTCCTCTCTTTAACGGGATAATTTCATCCCGGGTTATTTTCTCCCCCTTCTTCTTATCGGTTTTCATAAACCCGAGAAGGCCCGGCTCTGGGGGTACCAACCGCTTCAATACAAGTGGAGGAGCTTCCGGATCTGCTACATACTCCATCCTCAGATGGACGAGATCGCGAGGAGAAAATCTCTTTCCCTGCTCTATCAGCTTCCTCCGGCAGGAGGTGACCAATTTCTTTATCTCGGATTTATTTTCAGCTACGAACTTAAGAAGCGCCACCATCGCCTCGTATTGCCGCAAGGTCCTCTCCTTCAGGGTAGCCACCCTGTGGTCTGACGCCCCCTCAAGGATGAAGGAGAGGGTATTAAAGATGCCAAAGGAGTTTCTTCCATCGTTTATGTCGGTGGTGGAATAGCGAGTGATGATAACCGGTTTTTCTGGAGTCTTCATCAACCCGTAATTCGCACCAGAGGCAGCGTTTATTCCCAAGATCTGCCGTACAAGGTACTCATGGAAGGTGTATCCTTTCTTTTTGAGATATCCCTCTATATAGGGCAAAACCTTTCCTCGAGAGAAATCTTGCAACCTCTGATCTATATTGAGATTACTGACCACCCCTACATTCTCCTGGTAATAACTTGGTCCCATCTCGTGAACATCGAGGGTTACCTCAGGAAGCCAGCGAATGAAGACCCGATGTGCTGCCTCCACTTCAGGGCTCTCAAGCTTTATGTGATCCCGATTCATATCGAGGTTCTGCTCGTTCCTTCGGGTATCATTCTCGTTTCCATAGGGGTTCATCTGGGGAATGATAAGGACATTTACCTTGGAAAGGAGCGGTTTTAACTTGCCAAGGGTGAGCTCCCGAATGAGAAGAAGAGCTGCCTCCTTTCCCGATTGTTCGTTTCCATGCTGAGAACAGATGTAGAGAATAGTCGGCTTCTCCCTGTCCACTTCATTAGGTGAAGCTATCCCTTTCTCCGTTATTATGGCGAGGTAGATATTTCTCTTCTCGTTGTAATCGTTGGGATAATCGGTTTTAGCGATGGTCTTTACCACGAGATTAGGAGAAACGGAGGAAATGGTGCTCAAGAAACCGCTTATCTCAGGGTATTGAGTATAGCGGGTGTAATCACATTTTTCTCCTGGGGTTTTAATATCTTGTGCAGAAAGAAGGACCGAGATGCTGATAAGCAACAAACCAATTAATAAGGCTTTCTTTTTCATAGTTCTCCCCTTTCCCGTTCTAAATACCACTCCAAGGTAGCCTCGTCATAGATTAGGGTAAACTCCCTCCCCTCAGCGGAGACCCTGAAGATTCTCTTTGGGACCGCCCGAGGATGATGGGTTATCTCATATGCCCGAAAGATGATCATCTCTATCTCAAATCTGTGATTATTATAGAAGAATATTTGAGGGCGTTCCACCCCTTTTCCTCCGGAATAGGTGATTACCGTTATAGGCTCAAGTTCCCTCATCGACTATCTCCATAAACCGGATGGCGTCCTCGGCCATATTGGTGTTATTGAAGAGAACAAGAGTTTCCTTATACTGGCTCGAAATATCCAGAAGCTGAGAGAGTTCCTCGTCGGAATAACGATAACGGTATCCTCCTCTTCCATGGAGTCGGAAGTAGGCAATCTCTTGATCTTTGGGGAGAGAGGTAAACGGATCGGTAGCGTGAATGATCCCAAGCTCTCTACAAATTTTGGTTATCTCGGGAAGCTCCCATTTCCCTCGAGGCTCCCAGGCGATTAGATAATTTCTTTTCCCTATTTTCTTGAAGAATTGAAAAAGGTTCTCCTTATTCTCCTCGGAAGGGGTAAAGCTTGCCGGCGTCTGGAAGAGTACCAACCTTGCCTCAACTGCTTTGGCGATGGCATCGGTCTCCTCAAATGCCCGGAATAGTTCGGGGGTGTTCTTGAAGAAGCCGTAAGCCCCCCTCTTATCTGGAGGAATTGGCTTTCTAAGCCGACGGTAGGTAGGGGAACTGGGAAGGTGGGTGATCAGTTGCGATGCCTTGAGGGTGAAGACGAATGAGGCTGGTGCTTCCTTTCGCCATCTGAGCGCCGTCTCCAAACGAGGAAGCTGATAGAAGGTACTCTGAAGCTCGACGAGGGAAAATCTCTTGAAGTATTCCTCTTTCCTCATAGGGAAGCCGCAGCAACCGACGATGATGCTCATCGTTCTTTCTCCCTTTCTATAGCCTCTTCCAATAATCGGCGACACCGGGGGCAAAAATGGGCACTTTTTCTATCAGTATCGGCAAGGCTGTTTGAAAAATGCATTACGCAGTTAGGATCAGAACAATGGGGAAGGCCATAGGTGTGACCCAATTCATGGACCGCCTCCTTTAAAGCGCGCAGGAAGAATAGTTCAGGATCAGGAGGTAAGTGATAGAACTCCTGCCTCAGCCTGACAAGGGAGATCACTGCTACCTTCGCCTCCGGATCCGCTTCACCAAAAATGAAATTCAATCCCGGAACCCAAAGGTCGTGATTCACTATCCCAAGCACCCGAGAGGCATCCTTGGGAAATTTTCTCTTAAGCAATGAGAGGATGGCGGGAGAGTAATATTGTCTTCGAGTAGGTACATATGCGCCGGAAGGAAGGCCAATGACGGAACCGATAACAAAGGGTTGGTGAAACTCCTCTTCAAGATTAAGACGCAACTCCCGAACCAACTCCGGATCTACCCCATCACCGATGGGTATAAGATAGACTTTCTTTCCATCCGGATTTCGCCCCGGAAGTATCATATTGAACAACAAGAGAATAACAGATATGAACTTTAGCATCTCCTTACCTCAAAAGATGAATATTTCCTATATGAACCCGCTTAAGACCGGATGAGCAAGCAGCTTCATAACAGAGATAAGCCTCCCTTCGCGATGTAGTAGGGAGATCGTTCATCAGAAACTGAGGGTAAAAAGCGAGGAGCGAATAAGGTATATCTGGGTCGATATCCGCTATAAAACGAGCAATCGCCCCTACCTCATCCGGAGTTATATATCCAGGGATGAGGAGAGTGCTTGCTACAAGGAGCGGAGGTTTCCTTCTCTTCTCGGCAATCTTAGCAAGGAGGAGGAAGTTTTCCAAGGTTCTTTTATTCGACGCTCCAGTTAACGTCCGATGGAGCCTATCATCCAAAGCTTTTAGATCAAATTTAACGCAACCACCGGAGATAAGGGCTATTTCTCCTATCTCTTGGGCGAACCTCTTAGCCATACTACTGTTTGTCTCCCAACAAATGCGAAGGATCCTTCCCTTCGTCCGCGAAAGGGCAATCCTTGCCGCTTTTATGGAATGGGTTATCTGCGGGGTGGGATCCCCACCGAAATAGCAGACACAAGCGGTCTTATCGTCGACGAGATCGGCAAGTTCAGTGGCGCTTAAGGCCCTACCCCCCTTTCCTGCTTTAAAATGCCAATTCTGACAAAAGAGGCAATCAAAAGAACAGGCGAGATAAAAGACAGCCAAATTGAAAAAACCATACTCCGCACCGTCAGCATAAGAATAGTCGGATTCATTGTATCCCGAACCAGCGGGGCAAACAAAGGAGGCGACACAATTGGTAGGTAAAGGATCATAATAGTAGTCGAGCATCCCCATATCTTCACTGCCAGTAACGGGAACAATCCGCCCAGAAGCGTTTTCCCGCACTCCACAATATCCCCTTTTCCCCTCAGCTATTGAACAATCGTTCACACATATGCCACATTTAACCCCTTCTTTCGTCCTCGGAGGAGATGAGGGAAGGGAAAAGGGCTCCCGAGCCTTCTGATGAACCCCGTCAATATGGTAACGGAACCGGTCGTAATCCTCTTTGATGCAGGAAACACACAAAGAAAGGACCCTTGATACTCCTTCAACCTTTCCGCAACCGATACACTTGGTTGTGTCACTTTCAGGATTTGAAGGGACCATTTACTCCCCCGATAATCGGTATCGGGGCTCCGCAAACGGCACACTTCCCCTCTGAAATGGAATGGGAAATCAGCCTATGTCCCCGCCTGGTTATCACCTGGGAGCCGCATTTAGGACAATAGGTGTTTTCCAAAGGGTGATTAGGCACATTGCCGATATAGATATAGGAAAGCCCCACCTTCTTCCCAATGTTATGGAACCGCTCGAGGGTAGAAACAGGGGTTTCCGGGAGGTGCTCGAGTTTGTAGTGAGGAATGAAACGGGTAATATGCCATGGGGTGTCTTTACCTAAACTCTTTACGATCCACTCGGCAATGCCCTCTGCCTCCCTATCGTTATCGTTTAAGGTGGGGATTACATTGGTTACCACCTCGATATGCATCCCCCATTTCTTTTTTGCCCTGATTACCGTGCGCAACACAGGAAAGAAATTGGGTACATTGGCGATCTTCTGATAGAATTCGTTGGAGAAGCCTTTTATATCCACCCTGAAGGCGTCAATATAAGGACCGATCAAATCAAGCGCCTCAACGGTTAGGTAACCATTGGTCACTATGCTGGTATGGAGCCCCCTCTCTTTGGCTAACTTTGCAGTATCGAGAATGTATTCAAGCCAAATGGCCGGTTCATTATAGGTCCAACAGATGCCTTCACAGCCAGAGGATATCGCAAGCTCCACTGCCTTTTCCGGGGTGATATACTCCGTCTCCCGCGAGGACCTTCCGGGGGCGGTGTGGGCTATTTCCCAATTCTGGCAGTGAATACACCGAAAATTGCACCCTAAGGAACCGAAAGAAAGCGCTCGACTTCCAGGGTAGAAGTGATAAAGAGGTTTTATCTCCATAGGGGCAGGGAAGAAGGTAGAAACCTCTCCATAGATAAGGGAGTAAAGCTTTCCTCCTCTATTCTCCCTGGTAAGACAATATCCCCTTTCTCCCTCGGGGATGACGCACTGCCGTTCACAAACGAGACAGCGTACCCTCCCCTCCATCAGTTTTTGATAAAGAGTGGCTTCTTTGATCACTTCTTTTTCAACGGTTCTTTCACCTATAGCTTTAGATTTTTTCAGAACCCTTCCTCTTCTATCTCTCTCCTTTCCAACTTATTATATCACGCCAAGATAAATTCTAAGGAGGGAAATTTAGTTAACTCCGAAATAGAAATTGACACCGAGAACCTCAATTTAATAGAATATAAGCCTTTAGGTTTAATATCAAAGTATTATATTTCAGAGAAGGAGAGATCAAAGTGGCAAAAAGAAAGAGAAAACCCACCCTTCTTGAATCCCTTATTCCTCTGATTAGTATGGGCTTTTTTTTAGGAGTTGGTTATGGCGTTTACCACTTTAGAGCAGAGATACTTCTTATATGCGCTGCCATCGTCGCTGGAGTCATTGGCCAACGGTTGGGATATTCTTATAAGGAAATGGAGGAAGGAATTGTGGAAGCCTTAGCGAAGGCGATGCCAGCGATGCTTATTTTGATCTCGGTGGGAACCCTTATTGGAAGCTGGCTCGCCTCGGGAACAATCCCTTTGCTCATCTATTACGGGATGAAATTGATCTCTCCAAAGATGTATTTAGTAACCGCTTGTGTTATCTGCAGTTTGATATCCCTCTGTACCGGTACCTCATGGGGAACCGTGGGAACGGTGGGGGTTGCTTTAATCGGTATCGCTAAGGGGCTGGGGATCCCAGCCGGGCCAGCGGCTGGCGCTATCGTAGCTGGAGCCTATTTCGGCGATAAGATCTCCCCCTTCTCCGATACCACCAATCTTGCTCCTGCAGTAGCGAGGAGCAACCTGTTCGACCATATAAAGCATATGCTCTGGACTACTACTCCTGCCTGGGGATTGGGGTTAATAGTATACTATTTTGCCGGTAGAGGCTATGGAAGCAAAGAGATAACCTCTCCTCAGATGTCCATTATTCTGGAGACCATTAGAAAAAATTTTGATCTAAACCTGATCCTTTTACTTCCGGTAGCGATAATAATCTACTTTGCGATTACTAAGAAACCGACCATCCCCGGCATCCTTCTTTCCTCATTTACCGCTTCTTTGTTAGCCATTATCTATCAGAAAAAAAGTCTTACTGCAGTGGTAGAGGCGATGACCGTGGGTTATCACTCCCGGACCGGAGTTTCTGTGGTGGATGATCTGCTATCGAGAGGGGGACTTCAGAGTATGATGGGGGTCACCCTTATCGCCTTTTGTGCCTTCTCCTTTGGGGGAATAATCCAGAAGACTGGGATGCTCGGGGTCATTTTGGAGCACCTTCTAAAGATAGCGAGCACGGTGGGAAGATTGGTCACTGCTACCGTATTTTCCTCAATCACCATCGCTATAATGACCGGAAGTTCCTACCTCTCGATCCTTATCCCAGGAGAGTTATTCGCCCCCGCTTATCGGGAGCGTAAGTTAGCTGCCAAGAACCTCTCTCGAATACTCGAGGATGCAGGGACGGTGGTGGTTCCTCTTATCCCCTGGAGTATGGCAGGGGTATTTATAGCGGGTACCTTAGGAGTTCCTACCTTGAAATATCTCCCCTGGGCAGTAATGTGCTATACTAGTTTTTTAGTAGCGATCTTCTTTGGTTATACGGGCATCACTATGTCGCCCAGGATTCGAGAAGATGAGACCATCCCTGGAAGCTAAGTGATTATTTGCTAAGTTCTTTTATTCTCTTCTCCGCATATGCTATTTGGAAGGGAGAGGCGGTGTGACCTTTCTTCACCTCTTCAAGAAACCGACGGTAGTAATAAATCGTCCTTTCTTTTTCCCCAAGTTGGTCGAGGGAAAGAGCTAAAAAATAGAGGGAGCCGATCTTTAGCTCAGCTCCATTAACATCAGGATGGAGACTATAATCAACCTTGGTGAGGGAGAGGAATTGAGTAATGGCTCTCCTATATTCTCCCAAATGGTAATAAGTAGCTCCAAGGTAATACCGGGAATAGAGGTCGTCCTCTCTTCTTCGAAGCACTTCTTTGAAAGAGTGGAGAGCATTTCTGTAATCCGAGAGCTGATAATAGACAAGTCCTAAATCGTAGTAAGCGTAGATATAATTGGGGTTTACGCTTATTGCCCTTTTGAAGCACTTTATTGCCTCCGCGTATTTTCCCTGCTGATAGAGATCCATCCCTTCAACCACCAATTTCTCCTCTTCCGGCTGAGTAAAGATAAAAACTTCACTTTCCGGAGGGGTAAACACCTCAGGATGCTTCCTTGTCGGGGGCAGATCGAAGTAATAACGGGGATTCTTAGCCACCATCCATTTAGGAATGTTTCCGGAGAATATCTCGGTTACATAGATGACAAATCTTCCCCTTTTGGCTATTCCTATCCCTATTCGGCTGAATTTTGGGTTCAGGATATTCCTTCGGTGGCCCAAACTCTCCATAAATAATCGGTGTATCTCCGGAATACTCCTTCCCGAGGCAACATTTTCTCCCAACGGTTTAACCAAAGGGAAGGTGTATCCTACCCGTTTTTTGAGATCGTATCCGTAGACAGGAGAAATATGGCTTACCTTTTCGTATTTAGCCATCTCTTCGCTATGATGTTGAGCGATATTGGAAAGGATCGGGTCCAAAATAAGTGGAGGAATACCTCTTTTTATCCTTTCTTTATTGGTGAGATTAAGTAGAACCTCCCGAAGGGAGGAAGCAAACTGAAGAGGAAACAAAAGGAGGAGAAGGATTACCAGCCTCTCTTTTCTCATCTGTTTGATCTCCCCTTCAAAATTAGTGCAAAAAGTGAAAATATTCAATATCACAAAACTAAAATGGAATTATAATAATATGATCAAAGGTATCTTCAATGTTTCAGAAGATAACGAGAAGGGAATTCTTAAGGGGGTTAACCCTTATGGGGGCTAATTTCATTCTACCTACCTTAGGAAGAGAGGAGCCACCGAACCCTTATGTCCATGCCTTTTATTATCCTTGGTACGGGAACCCACTAATAGATGGATGTTGGTATCACTGGCAAGAAAGAGGTCATATCCCGCCGGCAGATATCGCAGCAAATTTCTACCCTCTTCTTGGTCCCTATAGTTCAGCCGACGCTTCGGTACTCGATCACCATATGGAATGGTTCAGGTACGCTCGGATCGGAACCTTGGTTGCCTCTTACTGGGGAAAGGGATCTATATCTGCCTCCCGTCTCCCATTGCTTATGGAAAAGGCGGCTTCCTATGGTCTTAAGGTAGCTTTTCTCTTCGAACCCTATGGGAGACGAAGGGAGCGTTTTGTCTCCGATGTAGCCTATCTTCTAACCACCTATCGGGATCATCCTGCCCTTTTCAGGGATAATAGAGGAAAGCCTTATATCTACATATTTGCGCCCGTGGTCCCGGAGTGGGATATAGCTTATATGAGCCTTAGCGATTGGCATAAAGCCCTTGCTGAGCTTAGGTCAAACGAAACAACCAATGCTTCGTTTATAGGGGGAGCTCTCGATCCCAAGATAGTGGAGGAGATAGGGTTTGATGGGATGTTCACCTACGATCCAATTGACCGGTGGAATTTATCGGACCAGTGGGGTGATTGGAGTGAGGAGCTCCATCAGCGGGGATTGCTTTGGATTCCCAGTATTGCCCCGGGATTCAATAACAGTCGGGATGTAGAGTTGATCGGTGGCGAAGCGGTGGTAATAGAAAGGCGAGGAGGAGCACGTTATCTCTTGATGGGGGATAAGGCGATCGCTTCCTCCCCGGACCTTATCAGTATAACCTCATTCAACGAGTTCCATGAAGGAACCCAGATCGAACCGGTGATGACTTTCCTCGAGTATTCCACTTATGCAGATTATTTTCCCTATTCTCCTTTCTATTATCTTTATCTTACTCGGCTAATAGTGAGGAAGTGGGAGGAAGCTTCCCTCAAAATAGCCTCTTAACGAAAGGGGGTGATAGGGGAAAGACCGTTTTTAACTCTTGGTCTTTTATAATTTAGGCAAGGGAAATGGCTTGATAGCTCAGGGAGGAAAGGATATGAGAAGAAGATGGATAGGAGGATGGATCTTTCTTCTCCTTCTCGTTTTTTCCGCAAGTTCTTTTGCCTCGTCCCTTCAGCGTCCTTTTGCCAAGAGGATCGCCAATTACCAAATGAATGTTCGTCTCGATGTAGAGAAGAAGATAGTCTCCGGAACCGAGGTTCTTACTTGGCTCAACACCTCTAAGCAAAACATAGGGGAACTTCGTTTCCACCTCTATATGAACGCCTTTAAAAACACCGAGTCGACCTTTATTCGGGAAGGATTGCGGGATGTAAGGCGGGGAAGAGCGTGGAGACGGGCTCTCGGGAAAAAGGAGTATTGGGGTTATATTGATGTAAAAAAGATCGCGCTCGTAGATGAAACGGGAAAGGAAATTGCTGACCTCACCAAAACGATGGCCTACATTCAACCTGATGATGGAAACCCCTACGATCAAACGGTAATGAAGGTCATCCTACCCAAACCAATAGCTCCGGGGAAGAAGGTAAAACTTAAAATAGACTTTGTCACTAAGCTTCCGCGTTGTTTTTCAAGAACAGGGTGGGTCCGCGATTTCTTCTATGTCGCCCAGTGGTTCCCCAAAATAGGGGTTTTTTATGAGGGGAAGTGGAACTGCCATCAATTCCACGCAAACTCGGAGTTCTTCGCCGATTTCGGTATCTATGATGTGAGATTGACCGTACCTAAAGGGTACATTGTGGGGGCAGGAGGTAGGCTTATAGACAAAAAGGAAAACCCCGACGGAACGATAACCTACCATTTCTATGAAGAGGACATCCACGATTTCGCTTGGACTGCAGGGAAGCATTACCTCGTTTATCACGATCAGTTTGTCTACCCTTCAGGACATAAGGTAAATCTCACCCTCCTCATCCAGAAGGAACACAAATCTCAAAAAGATCGTTATCTTAAGGCATTCAAAGCAGCGCTCAAATGCTATGGTACCTGGTTTGGGGAATACCCCTACGATCACTTTACCTTGGTCGACCCCGCTTATGGTAGTGGTGCTGGCGGGATGGAGTATCCTACCATCTTTACTGGGGGAACGAGTCTCTTTCCCGCCAAGGGTTCTCTTTCTCCCGAAGGGGTGACGATCCACGAGGCGGGACACAACTGGTGGTATGGGATGGTGGCGAACAATGAGTTTGAGGATGCCTGGCTCGATGAGGGGTTCAATTCCTATTCCGACGAACGGACCGCTGACGCCGCCTATCCTCCTGGTAAACTCTATCGAAGGTATTTTGGGTTTCCTTATGTATTTAATGAAGTCGAGATAAAGCGGATCGATCGCCAACTTGCCCGCTATCGCACAGGGGCTAAATACGACATCCTCTCGCGCTTCGCTTGGGAATATATGAACGGCTCAAGCTACGGTATAAACGCCTATTCGAAAGCGGCATTGATGCTCTGGACCCTGAGGGGGCTCCTTGGTCCTGAGCTTGAAGGGAAGGTTATGAAGACCTACTTCGAGCGCGCACGATTCACCCATCCAAGGCCCAAGGATTACTTCAAGGTGGTGAACGATGTTACTGGTGAGGACTGGAGTTGGTTCTTTAATCAGTTGGTCTATGGTTCTGAGATAGTAGATTACTCAGTGGCAAGCATCTCCTCCTATCCTACTGGGAGAAAGGTGGGTTGGTTCGACGAACAGGGGAAAAGGGTTTTCTACGCCGGGCAGAAAAAGCAAAAGGGGAAAAGGATATACCGCTCCACGGTCCTTGTTCGAAGGATAGGTGAAGTGAGGTTACCGGTAGAAATACTGATCGTGTTCGAGAATGGAGAGAAGGTTAAAAAAGTTTGGGATTGGAAGAATCAATACCGCTGGGTGAAGTTTACCTTTGATAAACCGGTAAGGGTGAAGTATGCGGTGGTTGATCCTGAGGGGAAATTAGCCCTTGATATCGATTACATCAACAACTCCCTAACCAGAGAGGAAAAGAAACTTCCCGCTTTCAAATGGGCTTACCGCTGGATGATATGGTTCTCTCACTTTCTGGAAACGATAAGCTTCTTTAGCTGAGAAAGGAGAAAAAAATGGGGGTAATTGCTTCCTTTAAAAAAGGATTTGCGAGGACCCATCGGGCAAAAGGGATGGTTTTCTTCCTCTTCATCGTGAACATTGTCATCTCACTCCTGCTTTCCGTCCCGATGTACGATTCATTGAAGGGCTCATTTGGCAAGAGGCTCATTGCCGATAGGATGCTCAAAGGATTTGACTATACCTGGTTTCTCCAATTCTCTCAGAATGCCAAAGGTTTAGCTGCTTCGTTTAAGCCAGAGGTAATAAATGCCGGCGCTTTTCTCGAAAACATCTCCGCTTTAGTAAGAGCAGGGTTCTTGAAAGAAGAGGCGATCGTGTTTACGATCGGCATCTTCTATCTCTTGCTCTCGATATTCTTCGCTGGCGGGATACTAAATATCCTCTCATCAACCGAGGGGAAATTCTCTCTCTCCAACTTCTTTGCTGGCTGTGGTGGTTATTTCCTTCGCTTTCTCAGGTTGTTTTTCCTCTCTCTCATATTCTTCGTTCCTGTCTACCTTCTCTCCTTCTACTTGAGTAGTTTGGTTTATACGAAATATGCCGATTATGGCGCTGAAATGCCGGTATTCATCTTCAGAACTATCATCACCGCTCTCACCTTTTTCCTGCTCTTCCTCGTCGATATGATATTCGATTATGCCAAGATAAGGACGGTGGCAGAAGGATCGAGATCGATGTTCGTCGAGACCTTCCGTTCCATAGGTTTTGTATTTAAGAACTTCGGCAAAACCCTTGGCTTGTATTATCTACTCGGCGTGGTATCAGTTGCGATTATGGCGATTTACGGCTTTCTGACCGGTTGTTTCCATCAGACAAGCCTCAGCTCGATCATCCTCGGATTGGTCCTCGGCCTCCTCTTCATCCTCGGTATGATCTGGATGAAAGTAAACTTCTATTCGGCACAGCTCTCTTTCTACGAAGGGAGGCGGTGATATATCAAGCCCCCTCCAGAACCTCTGGAGGGGGCTTATTTTTGTACTTAGATGCCGGAGGCTCTTAAAGCTCCTTGAAAAATATCCTGACAACAAAAATTGTCCCCCTCAGCTGAGGGGGACACACATCCAAAAACTTTTCTTCTACCTTCTACTTTCGGTTATTCTTTCTCTTTTTTCTCCTTTTTTTCTTTTTTCTTCTCCCGTGGTGGAGCGGTCCACTTTATCCCCCGGATGTACTTCTGCATCCAGGCAATCTCTTCAACCATAAGAATGCGCCGGTGATGTGGTTCCCTTATCCCATGGGGCTCCCGCGGGAAGCGGATGAAGCGGACAGGAACGCCGAGCTCCCGTAGAGCATTATGGTAGTTCATCGACTGCTGAATGGTATCGGTGATATCACGCTCTCCGTGAAAGATGATAGAGGGGGTCTTTACATTTTTGATATAGGTGTAGGAGGAGTGTTTCAGATAGCCATCGGGGTTATCCCAAGGGGTGCCGCCTATATACCACAGTTTCACATCGTAGTTGAAGCCCTGTCCATACTCCGAGCGCCAATCGCAGACCATCGCCCCGAGGGAGGCTGCTTTGAACCTATTGGTCTTCGTTATCGTCCACCCAGAGAGGATACCGCCATAGCTCCAGCCTCGGATACCGAGTTTGTCCGGGTTAGCAATCCCTTTCTTGATCACATAATCCACCCCGGTCATCAGATCCCAATAATCGCCGCCACCGATATCGTGCATATTCCCCCGGAGGAACTTATCGGTATAGCCACTGCTCCCTCTCACATTGGGACAGAGCATTGCGTACCCTAAACCGGTATAAACCTGGTATTCTCCGTTAAACCTATTAGTGAATACCCCTGCAGGACCACCGTGAACATTGAGGATAAGAGGAAGCTTTCCCTTCTTGCCAGCTGGGAGATAGAGCAAACCCTCGATCTTAAGCCCGTCCTTACTCTTCCAGTGAATGATCTTCATATCAGCTAAAGCGATCTCCTTCCTTATCCAAGGATTGGCATCGGTGATCCTAATCGGCTTAGCACTGGGGAGATCTGCAATCCATATGTCAGGCGGGGTCTTGTAATCAGAATAGGTATAAGCGAACCTCTTTCCGTCAGGCGTCATCGAGGCGATACGAGCAACGCCGGTGAAATTAGTGAGCTTCCTTATCCTCCCCGAAGCAACATCAAGCTCATAGAGATTGCTCGCAGTGCGCTGAAGTCCATTGAAGAAGACTTTGGAGCCATCAGGACTAAACCGATACCAAGAAATATTTCCCTCAAATCTTCCAGAGAGCATACGGTATTTTCCGGTATTGATGTTGAAGAGCCAGATCTTATCGTTGGCAAGTTTCCAGGTCTTGTCGTCAGGCGCGAGATAGGCGATGTGCTCTCCGTCCGGCGAGAAAGAAACACCCATCTCCGGGGCTTGGTTATGGGTGAGCTGGGTTATCTTGCCTCCTTTTATATCTACTATACATATCTCCGCTCGGTACATCTCGTTTCGATGGTTCTCGAGCCGTCTTACGAAGACTATCTTGTCGCCCTTAGGAGAAACATCAAACCCCTGAACCCGCATTTTCTCCTTGGTAATCGGTTTTATCTCTTTGGTCTTGACATCCACTACCCACAGGTTGGACCAACTGCCTCGATACTGTCCATTGGGTCCTTCGTCGACATAGATGACATCATCTCCCTGCTTCATCTTCTTCTCCACCTCGGGGTCGACCGGATCAGGAGAGAGGAACACTATCTTCTTGCCATCCTTGGTCCATTTGAAGGAGATAATACTTGCTTTATGCTTGGTCAGCTGGAACGCCTCACCACCGGTTGTCCTAATGAGCCATATCTGGCTATATTTCTTCTTGTCCTTGCCTCGGCGGAGGAAAGCGATATACTTCCCATCCGGTGACCATTGGGGTGATCTATCCCCTTCTTCTGCAGTGTACTGGAACGCCTCACCACCAGTTGCCGGGATCATAAAGAGTTTTGAGACCCACTTATTCTTTTCCCAGTTAAGGGTGGTTTTAGTGAAAAGGATCCATTTCCCATCAGGAGAGAGCTGAGGGTTTCCTACCCGAACCATATTGAGAACATCGTCCACCGTCATTGCCCTCTTCTTCCCCTCTTGGGCAAAAAGAAGGGAGGAAAGGGCTAAGAAGAAAAGTATAAGGAGAACACCCTTTCTCCTTCGCATAACACACCTCCTTTAGAAACCTTACTGAGATGATTCTAAAGGGGAAAAGGATAAAATTGCAATTATTAAATAAGAGAATAACTGATTTTTTAAAGGAAGGGAGTTCGTTCGGCTTATTTGAACTCGAGGGCAACCAGATAATAAACTGCCACCGGCTTCCCCTGTAACATAGCTGGTTTATACTTCCACTTCTTCACCACAGAAAGGGCTGCTCGGTCTATTCTACTGTTAATCGATTTGAGAACCCGGGCTTCCTTCACTGATCCATCTTTACCCACCACTATCCAAAGTATCACCTTGCCCCTGGTTCCAATCTGTCGGTCGATCTTAGGAGTTACAGGAAGAACCTTCTTAAGTAATACTGGCGGAGTGATATCACTACTCAAGTGATATATCTTATTTTCCGGCTCCTTCGGTTTTTCCACCTTGGGCTTTACTTCCGCTGTTTTGGAAGGGGCTGGTTTTATAGCGGCAAGCCGTTCATTAGCCAGATCCTTATATTCCTTCGCCAGATCATAATTGGGATCTAAGCGCAGGACATTATTCATAATATCTATGGTCTTCTGGTAGTCCTTTTTGTGATAGCTGGTTTTCCCCTGAGCAAAGAGGGTCTCGATCAACCTCTTCTTTGCCAACTCAAACTGCTCTATTATCTTGGGGGAAGCCATTGATAAATTAAGGCTATATCCCGGGTCAATGGAAAGAAGCTTGATAAACTCCTCTTGTGCCTTCTCGTTCTGTCCTAAGGCGACATGGCTAAATGCAAGATATTTGTGACACTCGATCCTCTCTCTACTATCCAAGCTGGCTAAAGGAATGGAAGAAAGGGTCTCTATCGCCTTTTCGTATTCGCCGTTCCAATAAAGGGAAATCCCCTTCTCAAGCAGTGTTCCCTGTTGGAGAGGAAGCAATAATGTGCTTACAATAGCTATCACCATTCCCACTTTGTACATCTCTACGTCCCCCAAATCTTACATTGTGATTTTCAGTAAAAAGGTCTGATTAGCTTTTATCTCAACCTCTCTCCGCTTCTCCCCCAAGGAAGGGTTTCTGAGGATGACGGTATGTCGTCCTACAGGAAGCTTCATCCGTTTCATGGGTGTTTGTCCTATATGCTTTCCATCTATATAGACCTCTGCCCAGGGAGTAACCACTATCTGAAGGTATCCGAAATTATTGAAGGTATATCTCTTGGTAATACTGCTACCATTTGAAATTCTGATCTTATCAGTAATTACTCCCACGAAGTTGGGGTTTGAGAGAGTGATAGTGTGTTCTCCTTCAGTTAACTTGATCTTCCCCATAGGGGTTTCCCCTACTTTCTTTCCATCTATCGTCACCTCTGCCCAAGGATTGACAATTACAAGGAGATATCCGAAACCAGGAGGTTTTGGTTTGGAAACGGGGGGTGTCTTTTTGACCACTGCCATCTTAGGAGGAATCTTTTCAGCAGGGGGGGTAGCCTCTATGGTAGTGGTTGTAGGAGAAACCGAAGTGGAAGGTACCTCATTCTTAACGCCTGTTGGTTTAGATACTCCCATTCCCACAGAGGCTTTGGCAGGTAGTCTTTTCGCCGAGGTCTCAGCCTTTTTCCCGAAGAACTTACTATAGAAGAGTAAGCCCAAGACAACCGCAAATATGGAGATAACGATCACTGGAATGATGGGCTTCTTCTTTTCCCCACCTCCAACCATTGAGACGAGGCTATCGCTTGCCCCCTCCTCTCCTTTTGTTTCTTCAACCGTTTCTTTATCTATTTCTTCAATCTTAACCGTTTCCCCAAACCCTGGGGTAAGTCCGATCTCCTTGGTAGCCGCTTCCAAATCCAAAGGATGGGTCTTCGCTAAAAATTCTTTTCTTGTTTCGTCCAACTTGGTGAAAGCGCTTAACATCAAAGCTTCGGTATCCTTGCTGATGGTAACCTTGGGAAGGGTAGCTATCCCCTCTTCAATAACAAAATCTGCATCAACCCACTCCAGAAGATGAAGTACCGCCTCTTCCCCCTCGCTCTCTTCACCAGCAAATGCGTGAAGCACCTTTCCATCTTTGAAAAATATCTTTCCTCTCCTCCCTTCGCGTTCGAGAACGAGGGTAGCTGTTCGTTTAGTCATCCCTAAAAGCTGGATGATATCTACCAAACTTACATTCCCTAACTTACCGTAAATTCTTCTTTCTTTATCCAAATCCATACCCCCCGCCCCTGATAATTTCTCTAAAGTAATATTTAAATGTTGCTTATTTTTGCCCCCTATGCTTAAATATTTATATAACCATCAGGTGGTTTCTCTTTTCTTTTTTATCTTGGCAAAATATTTAAGGTTTGTCAAGATTTTAGTCAAGGCAGAAATTTAAAAATATAATTGAGGAGGGATAAGATGAAAGAAGAAAGCGTCTTTCAAGGGGCTGTCTTTGAAAGAAGGAAGTTTATAAGATCTATTCTTGCCGGGGGGATAACATTGAGTCTCTTTCCGAGGGAGGCTTTTTCCCTCCAATCGGTTCTTAGGCTTGACCGAAAGCATATAAGGCGAGAGGCACCTGATGGTACTTTCTGGAGCCGATGGAAGAAGGAACTCGCCTTTGAGGACGGGCTGATCCTTATGAACAATGGAACGGTCGGTCCTATACCCAAGCCGGTATTCCGTCGCCTCGTCAATTATTGGAGGATGCAGGCGATAGATCCTTTCTGCGACTTTATGCTCGGTGCGGGGGTGGAGGAGGTTAGAGAGAAAGTAGCGGACTTCATAAACGCCTCGCCCAATGAGGTAGTGCTTACCAGAAACACCACCGAAGGGATAAACTTTGTGGCGAACGGTCTTCCATTGAAGAAGGGTGATGAAGTCCTTATCTCCAACCTCGAGCATCCGGCAGGAATAGGACCGTGGAAGCTGAAGGAAAAGCGTGAAGGGATAGTAATTAAGGTGGCTGAGATTGGACCTGAGCCGAAGGGGAAAGAAGAGATTATAAGGGCAATAGAGCGAGCGATAACCCCGAGGACAAAGGTGATAAGCCTGAGCCACACCGTGTACATAACGGGGCTCATCACCCCTATGGCTGAGATCTCAAAGCTCGCTCATGATAAGGGCATCCTCGTGCTCGCCGATGGTGCTCATGGGATAGGGATGCTGGACCTCGATATGAAAAAGCTCGGGGTCGATTTCTACGCTACCAGCCCTTACAAGTGGTTAGGGGCACCGGTAGGCAATGGGATATTGTATATAAGGAAGGAGGTTCAAGACAGGCTGTTTCCCACCATCACTTCTGGCGACTGGGAGAAAAGAAAAGGAGCGAGAAGATTTGAACCACAAGGGCAAAGGGCGATACCGGTGAAAATCGCCCTGGGAGACGCAATAGATTTCCAGAAAAAGATAGGCAAAAAGAGGATTGAACGGAGAATAAAAAGTCTTGCCACCTATCTCAGGCTCGAGCTACTTAAGATAAAGGGGGTGAAACTTTACACCTCGCTTGATCCCGAACTTTCAGCTGGGCTAACCACCTTCTCTGTGGAGGGGGTAGAAAATCAGAAGATAGTCGATTACCTTAAGGAGAAGTATTACCTGGTTATAAGAACCATCGGGGGAAACTTGAAGTTGAATGCAGTAAGGGCTTCTACGCATTACTACCATACCTATGAGGAGGTAGATCTCCTTCTCCGAGGAATAAGGGAACTGTTGAAGTAAAAAAATTAAAGGGGGAGGCTTTCATCTACTACCTCCCCCTTTTTTCTTTGATTAAAAGGTTACTTGAGATAGGTAGCCAACCACTCGTAGATCGTTTTCCACCAAAGCTCAGCGTTAAGTGGTTTCAACACCCAGTGTCCTTCATCGGGGAAATAAAGTAGCTTAGAGGGTATCCCCTTCCGCTGAAGGGCAGTAAACACCTGGAGCCCCTGATCCACCGTCACTCGGAAGTCCTGTTCCCCGTGGATGATGAGCATTGGAGTCTTGAAATTGGCGACATAATTGTGGGGAGACCATTTCTCATAGAGCTCCTTGTTCGTCCAGGGGGTTCCTCTAAACTCCCATTCGGGGAACCAGAGCTCCTCAGTGGAGAAATACATACTGACCGTATTGAATACCCCATCGTGATTTACCAGACAGCGGAACCTATCAGTATGCCCTTCTAACCAATTTATCATATAGCCACCGTAGGAGGCGCCAGCAGCTGCGATCCTATTCTTATCGATGAACGGATAGTGGGAAAGGACATAATCCACACCATTCATCAGGTCAATGAATACCTTGCCCCCCCAATCGCCTGATATCTCATCGGTGAACTTCTGCCCATAACCTGTGCTTCCCCTCGGATTGACCATCACCACTACATAGCCCGGAGCGGCAAACATCTGGGCATTCCAACGATAATGGAAGAAATCGCTCCAAGCGCCTTGCGGTCCTCCGTGGATAAGATAGACCATCGGGTATTTCCGCTTCGGATCGAAACCTGGAGGCTTCAGGAGGAATCCGTGAACCTTTGTCCCTCCAGCCCCCTTGAACCAGAACTCCTCAGCCGGGTTCATCTCAAGTTGGGAAAGGAGAGCGTCATTAATATGGGTTAGTTGTCTTACCCCGGTCCCATTGGCTCGAGCGACATAGAGGTCCACTGGATGATTCATACTCTGGCGACAAAAAAGGAGAGACTTGCCATCAGGACTTACCCTAAGACTGGTATTATAGCTTTTGCCGATAAGTTTAACCACCTTTCGGGAGGAAATGGAAACCATATAGATCGAGGAATACCCTTCATCCTGAGCTGTGAAATAAAGCTTCTTTGAATCCGGTGACCAAACAACACCTCCCACCGAACGATCGAGATCTTTTGTAAGACTGCTAATAGTACCCTTCTCCCGATCGTAAAGCATTAGCTGATAGCGGTCGGATTCAAATCCAGGTCTCATCTGAGCTCTGAAGGCGATATAACGCCCGTCCGGGGAGTAGATCGGTTGATTGTCGTTTGCCTTGTTGGTAGTAATCCTCTTCGGTCTCCCGCCGGTTACCGGAACTACGAAGAGATCGTTATTGGTGCTTATCGCCACCATAGGATCGGTATTCATCTCGAAGCAGATCTCCTTCCCATCCGGAGAGAAGCTGAAAGCAGGAGAACCTCCAAGGGATATGGGAGGAACATCGTGATAGCCTGGGGTGAGATCGCGCGGCTTGCCACCCTCTGCTGGTATTACAAAAAGATGGCTCCATTTTCCATTACGCCAGCTCGCCCAATGCCGATAGAGAAGGTGATCGATTATCCTCGCCTTCACCTTGCTCTTCGCTTTCTCCAAGTCTCGCTTTTTGTTCTCCTCGTCACTCTTAGCATCAGGATATACCCGGGAGACGAAAGCAAGGTACTTTCCATCAGGGGACCACTCTACCAAGTTAGCACCGGTCCAAAGATGGGTGATTTGTCTTGCCTCTCCTCTCTCCAAGGGAAGGACCCACACTTGGGGCTTACCGCTTCTGGTTGAGATGAAAGCAAGCCTCTTCCCATCCGGCGAAAAACGAGGATGGAAATCGGCTCCCTTACTGTTTGTCAACTTCCTCGGTTCACCACCAGAAAAGGGAACAACCCAGATATCACTGTCACCACGATTCGTCTCCGTGCTGTAATAAGTGATCACAAAAGCCACCAGCTTTCCGTCTGGAGAGATCTGTGGATCGGATACCCTACCGATGCTGATCAAATCGTTAAAGGTGATAGGGTGCTTTGCCTGGGCGGCGAAAAGGGAAACGCCTGCCAGTAAAATCAAAATAAAGGTAGCTAATCTCTTCATCCCTCTTCCTCCCTCGAGTTAATTCAATTGCGAACTTTTCTCCATTTTACCATCTCCCATTGGGAAATAAAGCCTATTATTTTAGAAAAAAACAGCCAGGATTAAACCTGGCTGTTGATAGAAACGAGCAGAAGCCTTTTTATTGCTCGGTAACAAACTCCTTTATGAAATATTCCGGATTTAGACTCTCTCCGGTTGCTTTCTTCAAAAGCTCATCCCAGCGGAGACTCGCTCCAGGTCTAAAGATCTTGCTCACCAGATATCTACCGGCATCCCGCTGATCATAGAAATAAACATCCCAAGTAGAGGGAACCTTCAAGACATTGTCCTTGATATAGCTGACGAGGTGAGAAGCCATTAAATCGCCAAGCATATAATTGTGGTAGTAAACGGGCGCAGTGGTAAAGTGGATCTTTGCTGCCCAATCAGGGGCATCTCGCCCCTCAGGTCTATGAACGAACTGGTATCTCTCCACCATATCCCACCAGAGTTTGTTCAAGTCCTGATCCGGATTCTTATAAAGCTCTCGTTCAAAATTAACCATCACCTGACACCAACGAGCAAAAACAAGCGCTTTCAACCGAAGGGAGCTCTTTACCGGCTCCTCAAGCTTGGCATACTCCTCGTCAGGAAGGGAAAGGGCTACCTTCAACCAGTTGGGGTTTCTGGTGAGCCGTTCGAACATCATCGCTATCGCTTCGGTGGTAAAGGCATGCGATGGCTCTCGGAGAAGATAAGGGAGATCTCCATTGATGTACTTGTCGTAGACCGCATGGCCAAGCTCGTGGAGCATAGTTGCTGTCCATCGCTCGTTGGTCCTTATATTGGCGAGGATGCGGATGTCCTGCTTTCTATCTATGTTAATGGTAAAAGCATGCTGTTCCTTACCCGGCTTCTCGAAAAGGTCGCTCCGCTTTATGATGTCATTAACAACGAGACCCATACTCTTATAAGTGTTGGCAGCGAGCATCGCTGGATTCTTGCCCTTAAAGTAAGCATCGAGGTTCACATCGTAGATCCGTGGCGGTTCCTGGAAGAACGGGTCTTCGTAATCCCAAGGTCTAAGTTCGTCCACCGAAACCATCAACTTGGCGGCGATCTTCTTATCGATCTCTCCCTTCAGCTTCTTGAATGGTTCATCTGAGAGCTCCTTCAGTTTCGCCATAATGGAAGTAAGCTCTTCCGGCTTTATCTCGGAGAGGGTCAGCTCCATCTCGTAATAATTGTTATAGCCGAGAGCCTTAGCTGCCTTATTTCTCAACTTCACCAGCTCAATAAGCTTCGGTGCTACTGCCGCTCCTACCTGCTTGCTCGCCTCCCATGCCTTTTTGCGGAGTTCTCTATTGGTCTCAGTCGCCAGAATTTCGTAGATCCGATTATCTGTTACCTCTTTCCCATCGATCTTGGCTCTGAAGGTATCGAAGATGTGACGGATCTCCGCTGACTTTGTGATTATCTCCTTCTGTAACTCTGGGTCGACCTGGTGCTCCGCATAGGCGTTGTAGAGGATGGTCAACTGACGGGCAAGAAGCGGGTCCTTTATCTCCCCCTTCTCCTTTAGCCTTTTTAAGAACTCGAAATCCCCCTTATCGCTGTAGATATCCGCGATCTCCTGCTCTAACCTGCTTACCTGATCATATGCCTCTTTTTTCCCAGTGGTAGTCGCCTCCCATTCCGCTAAACTGGCTTGGGTCATAAGCGGCTCTACTTTGGCTACATGCTTTTCGATAAAAGCCTGCAATTTCCCCTCCGGCGTTTTGGGACCACAAGCAACGAGAAAGGAAAGGACGAGAAAAGAAAATAGGATGAGCCTTAGCTTCATCTCTCCCCCCTTTTTAGTTGTTCAATTAACATAGGACCAAACCCATAAAAGCAAGCTATATGATATCACAAAAATGAGGTGTCAAAATAAGATTTTTACTCCAGAAATGCTCTCTTTGGTTGACAAGAAACCTAAAGGAAAAATAAAATCGGCGAAAGGGGGATAAGCGATGAACTTAAAACGAGAACTCACCCTCTTCGATCTGGTAATGTTTAACATCGTGGCTGTTATCGGTCTCCGTTGGATTGCAATAACCGCTGCTCGAGGTTATTCCTCCCTTACCCTCTGGTTAGTCGCCGTCATCATCTTCTTCATACCCCAAGGGCTTACCGTGGCGGAACTCTCCTCTCGCTTTCCAAAAGAAGGAGGGCTTTATTATTGGACGAAACTTGCCTTTGGAGATTTCCATGGTTTTTTAAGCGGTTGGTGTTATTGGACGAACAACCTTATCTACTACCCCTCCCTCCTTATTTTCATCGCCAGAATATCGGTGTATGTGGGGGGAGAACATCTTATACCCCTCGGAGAAAGCAGGCTTTATGTGCTCCTTTTCTCTCTTATAGTCCTTTGGATCGCCATCGGACTTAACATAATTGGACTCCGCCAAGGAAAGTGGGTAGAGAATGTAGGGGCGATCGGCGTTTGGCTTCCCGCTGTTATCCTGGTGGTGTTAGGAATTATTTCCTGGGCCAAGTATGGAATTTCGAACCCCCTCTCGCTCAAATCGCTCCTTCCAGATTTCTCCAGCTTCAACACCATATCTTTCTTTGCCGTCATCTGCTTTGCCCTCTCTGGGATTGAGCTTGCTCCCATAATGAGCGAAGAGATAAAAGACCCAAGAAAAAACATCCCAAGGGCGATAGTAATCGGGGGAATAATTATCGGGACTATCTACCTTGTAGGTACCCTCTCTTTACTACTCGCCCTTCCTATAAAGGAGATAAACATTATCAGTGGAGTCGTCCAGGTCATCGCCAAGGTGGGTGAGCGAGTAGGCTTCAACCTGATAGGAAATGTTGTCGCCTTTCTGATCGTCCTTGGGGGACTGGGAGCTGTCGGTGCCTGGCTTATTGGAACAGCAAGGATTCCCTTCGTCGCTGGGTTAAATAAACACCTGCCCCAGGTGTTAGGAAAGGTTCATCCCCGCTGGCATACACCATATGTCGCTATTCTGGTACAGGGAGGACTTTCCAGTCTCTTCCTCCTAATGAGCTTCGTTGGTGCTACCGTAAAAGAGGCTTACCTCGTGCTTCTTGATACCCTTATTATGGTCTACTTTGTACCCTATCTTTATATGTTCGCCTCCCTCATCGCTCTCAGAAAAACGCGCGACAAGGATAAAGGTGCACTCCTCATTCCCTGGGGAAATCTCGGCGTTTTCCTTATTGGTGGACTTGGTTTCGCCACCACACTACTCGCCATCATCCTGGCAGCGGTTCCACCCCCAGAGGCAAAAAGCGCTCTTCTTTATGAGGTCAAGGTGATAGGGGGGCTTGCTCTCTTTCTCGCCCTCGGTGGCATCACTTATTACCATTCAATTTCCCGAAGGAAGAAAATGCCCAGTTGAACCATCGAGTTCGAGTTTGGCTAAGAGAAAAAAGAGGGCTTCGCCCCCGCTTTATTATTATGTAGCCATTTAATATAAACAGTGCTGATCAAACTCTACAAAATCTCTTAGAAGAAATCTATTTCACTTTCTCGATGCATCGCAGGGGAAAATGCTTCTCAACCAGCGAACTGGGGAGAAGAATGGGCGAAAGAATCCGGTAAACGGGAAACTCCCCCCTTGGTCTTCCCGAGAACTCGCTTACTAGCTCGGAATCAAAGAAATTCCAGAAGAGGAAACCATCATCGCTTTCCGGCTCCAAAAGATAGGAAGCCAAGTTCGCCCCTTCCTGTGCCATTGGGATCACATAGGTTCCCTTAGGGAACATCTTTTTGAGCTTAACCGGCTCTACCTCTACCCTGGTTGGGTGGTGTCCCTGGTAAATCCTGTCCCAGCTTTCAACCTTTTTCACGAGATACCCTTCGACTTCAAGCTCCATTGGCTTGAGCAGCCTCTCCACCTTTATCCCATGGAGAAGGAGCTTAGCCACAATATCCTTCTCATAAGGGAAGAGAAGATAGGCGTAAGGTCTTTTTACCTTCTTGCTGGGAACAAATTTTCCATAGAAGGGGATGCGGTAATCCACCGGAATCTTGGTTATAGCATAAGTTTTTTTACCTGTTTTCTCATCTATCCGCTCTTCAATCTTCCATCCTTTTATGACGATTGGCTCTTTCAAGGGTGCGATCTTTGCCTTGAGCACTATCTCCGGAGAAGAAGCAGGATTTTTACCCCATTTGATCGTCTTTTCAAAAGCCTCTTTCTCAATGTTCTCTACCTCGTTGAGATGGTCGTAGATGAATTTGATAACAGCTTCATCGAACCTCCTCGTTACTTCTATCCGCCTCCTATAGGGGATATAGGCATAGGTCTCAGCGAGGATTGCCATCAGGTTGTGCATCCCGACATAATTGGTATCAAAATGAGGTACGGGTGAATAGGTATACCATCCCTTTTCCGGGTGGTACCTGTCTCGAAAATTACCGTACATATAGATCTCGAAGCCGTACTTCCTCTTGAGCTCCTGTTTTACATAGGGAAGGAGCTTCTCCATCTCGTAGTCGAAGATCTTGTGATAGGTATTTGGGTTAAGTGGAGGAGCACAACCGAGATCGCCACGATGGGGCGAACCATCGGTGGTATGTCCATTCAAGGTAATAAGAGGACGCCATTTGGTTATCACTTGGGAAACGAGCCCCCCTATCTCGTTGGAATCCAACTTGACGAAATCCCGATTCAAATCGAAATTCAGGGCGTTCGGTCGTACCCCCACCCCTCCTTCTGGACCTTTCTGCCTCGGACGGTTTTTCTTGCTGATCCTATCGTTGCCATCGGGGTTCAAGATAGGGACTACCAAAACCACCAGCTTATCAAGAAGATAGGAGAGATCACCCAGAGCGATATCGCGCATCAACATAAGGGAGGCCTCTTTAGCACAGACCTCTCCCGGATGGATATCCGCCACGATGAGGACAGGTCTTTTACCTAACGATAACGCCTCGATCGGCTCGGTAATCTTCGGGCGGCTGAGGATGACAAGCGGTATCCTCTTTCCCTCATGGGAGGTGGCAAAGAAGGTAACTGTTACCAGATCGCTCTTTTCCTTGAGGTTGGTCAAGAAATCAATAACATCGGAATAGCGAGAGGTCTCCTTGAAATTGGTTTTCTCGGGAATAGTAAGCAGTTTAACCTTCTCACCAGAAGCGAAAAGCAAACTGGCTATCATAAAAAGAAGCACCAAGAAGAAAGGAGCTTTTCTCATTTGACTATCTCCCTTTAAAATAATTTCATCATAGATTACTACACAATCCTTTTAATTAGCAAGACGGGATGAGGATAATCATTAAGAAGAAAAGACAGGTATGGCGAGTTCAGCTATTACTTTTTCTCTTCTTCGCTGCCAGAGTGATTGAAAAAACGAACGATAAGAAAACGGGCAGGAAGATTCTCAAAAAATCTCTTATCACCAAGAAAGCTCTAAGAGGATTTTTGCGATCTTTCCTTTTATGCAAAATTTTTCATTATAGATTTCCCGTTTAATTGTATTACATTTATATAATTACATATTGTAGAAAATCCCATTGACAAGATGCAAATTATAAAAATCGCTTCAAGAGATTACAGAGGCGAGGTCAAATAAAACTTTCCATCTCCTTGACCGATAATCGGTTATTGGTTAAAATATAAGGCGTCAATTAAGCGTAGTATAAAGTGAAGAACGAATCTTAAAGGAGGAGAAGATGGGTACAGTGGTAGCCCTTGTCGTCTTAGGGGCGATAGTCCTCTGGATGGCAGCAAGCTATAACGGCTTGGTACGGCTGAGGAATCAGGTCAAGAACGCCTGGTATCAGATAGATGTTCAGTTGAAACGGCGTTACGATCTCATCCCCAACCTGGTGGAGACGGTTAAGGATTATATGAGTTACGAGCAGGAGACTTTGGAGAAGGTGATAAAGGCGAGGAATATGGCGATAAACGCATCTGGGGCGAAGAAGCAAGCAGAAGCGGAAAATATGCTCACTGGAGCTTTGAAATCTCTGTTTGCGGTGGTTGAGAGGTATCCTGAGCTGAAGTCGAATGAGAATGTGCAGCGGTTGATGGAGGAGCTCACCGCTACTGAAAACAAGATATCCTTCGCTCGTCAGTTCTATAATGATAGCGTCTACCGCTACAACACGAGGATTCAGGTGGTGCCGACCAACATCATCGCCTCTATGTTCAACTTTAAGCCTCAAGAGTTCTTCGAGGCTCCTGGCGAGGAGCGGGAAGCAGTAAGGGTAGATCTGAGGTAAGCCTCAACCTAACTGAAAAATGTGAAGATGGGTAAACTGGTTTGTCCTCGTTGCGGTTATGAGAACAAAGAAAATGCCCTATACTGTAACCTTTGCGGCCATATCTTCCGCTACGAAGGGAAAAGAAGAAAGCTCCAAAGACTGCAAACAAGGAGGAGTTTCTACGATGAGATAGAGAGGAACAAGCGGAAAAGCTACTTCCTGATGATGCTTTTCGGCTTCCTCGTGGTTGTCCTCGGCTATCTCATCGGTCAGGTCTGGGGGCTCGGCTATTATGGGGTGGTAATTGCGGGTGTTATCGCGTTGATAATGCTTCTCGTCTCCTATTATAGGGGAGATGAGGTGGTGCTTGCTCTTTCCCGGGCAAAACGGGTCTATTATGAGGATGATCCGCGACTGTTCAATGTGGTTGAGGAGATGAAGATAGCTGCTGGCCTCCCTACCCTTCCCAAGATATACATAATCGAGGATACTGCACCGAACGCCTTCGCTACCGGTCGTGATCCGTGGCATGCCTCCATTGCGGTAACCCGGGGTCTTCTCAACAAACTCAACCGGGAGGAGCTTCAAGGGGTGATCGCCCATGAAATCAGCCATATTCGGAACTACGACATCCGTTTCGCGATGATCGCCGGCATCCTCCTTGGGGTAGTGGCGATGATAAGCGATGCCTTTCTCCGCTCGATGTTTTATGGAAGGAGGAAAAGGAAGGTCAGTGTAAAGGGGCAAGGGGGGGTGGTGATTCTCGTCATCGCCATTTTGGCTGCCATCTTGGCTCCCATCTTCGCCAAGTTGCTTCAGATGGCGATCTCGCGTAAGAGGGAGTTTTTGGCTGACGCCTCAGCGGTGGAGCTTACCAGGAACCCGAGGGGTCTTGCCAATGCTTTAAGGAAGATCGCCTCCGATCCCGAACCGCTTGAGGTAGCCAATCGTGCTACCCAGCATCTTTATATCGTTAACCCGGTGAAGAAGATAGGGATGAAGGCGAAGTCGCTTTTCTCTACCCATCCTCCGACCGAGGCGCGGATAAGGATCCTCGAGTCGATGGTGGTATAGTTTTTCTAAGACAAAAGGGGGGCGGGAGTGCATCCCGCCCCCCTTTTAATCCCCCTTATTTCAGGTATCGCTCGAAGTGGCGGATGATTTTCCTGAAAAGGCTTATCCTGCTTTCATCCCTCCTTATCCCGTGTTTTCCCCTTGGATAGATCATCACATCGAAATCCACCTTTCCCGCGGACAAAAGGGCATCGATGAGCTTAACCGTATCCTCGAAATGGACATTATCATCCGCCATTCCGTGGATCATAAGGAGGTGCCCTTTGAGGTTCTTGGCGTAGGTGATGGGCGAACTATCGCGGTACGCCTCAGGGTGATCTTCAGGAAGCCCTAACCGCTCTTCAGTGTACTGGGTATCGTAGTTTCGCCAGTTATTGACCGGGGCAACCGCTACACCTGCTTTGAACCACCCAGCAGCTTTGAGCATCGCCATATTGGTCATAAATCCGCCGTAACTCCATCCCCAAATGCCGATGTTTTTCTTATCGACATAGGGAAGTCCCTTTAAATAAATAACGCCACTTATTACATCTTCGAGGTCCGGTCCTCCCAAGTTGAGGTAGACATCCGTCCGCCACTTCCTCCCATAACCGGAGCTCCCTCGATAATCGACATCGAGAATGACGAACCCTCTCTCGGCAAGGAGGAGGTGAAAGAGATTGGTGGAGCTGAAGGCGTTTTTGACCGCTTGGGAGTACCCCCCGCCATGAACCCGGATTATAGCGGGGTATTTCTTCCCCTTCCTTATCCTTTCTGGCCTAAAGAGCATAGCGGGAACCAGCGCTCCATCCAATCGGCTCCTATAATGAATGAACTCTGGTGCTCTTATCCGGTAGTCCTTGAAATCAGGAGCTGGGGAGTAGGTAATTCTCCTAACGAGCCTTTTACTGCTGAGGGGAGCGAGGTAGAGCTCCGTTGGGGTTGTGATATCGCTGAATAGATCGGCGATCTTAGTAGCATCAGGGGAGATGACAGCGGTATGCCAGCCCGATTTGAAGGTAAGCCTCTCCATCTTCCCCCCTTTTACCGGGATGCGAAAGAGATGCCGTTCCGCCGGGCTAACCTCGGTGGAGGTGAAATAGATGTAGCTATCATCTATCCTCGTAATCCCCGTCACCTCCCAATTGCCCGAGGTAAGCTCCTTAAGGCTTCCCCTCCCTATATCAAGGGCATAGAGGTGATTATAACCGCTCCGTTCCGAGGTAAGAAGAATCTCCCGGTCTGAGAGCCAATGGATATACTGGTTCTGGATGTTAACCCAGCAGGGATCCTTATCCTGATATACCTTCTTAATCTCCCCTTTTTCAGGAAAGAAAAGGATAAGGTCGAGGCTTTTGAGGTCTCTCGGCTCCTTGGTGAAGGCGAGGCATCTTCCATCAGGGGACCAAGCAAGCTTTACAATATAGTAATCGGTATCACTGCCAAGATCAGCCCAAACCGTCCTTCCAGAATCGAGCCAGATCACCCCTACCCGCTCTATAGCGTTTGGGCTCCCTGCTTTAGGTCTTCTTTGGTGGATAACGGTTACATCGGGCGTCAGGTAATTGGGGATGAGGAGAACCGGCACCGGAGAGATATCGGCGGATACATAGGCTATCTTCTTGCTATCCGGAGACCAAAAATAGCTCGAGTAACGACCGAGCTCCTCTAGGGCAATGAAATCACCAATACCGTTCAGGATGGTATCGCTTCCCGTGGTGGTTAGCTGGATTTCCTTACCTGTTCTAAGATCTATCGCCCAGATATCGTTATTACGGATGAAGGATACATACCTCCCGTCCGGAGAGAATTTGGGGTTGACCTCCCAGGCTTTGGTCTGAAAGAGCCTTTTGAGCTTCCTATTTTCTATCTCAAAAAGGTAGACATCACCTTGATAGGGAATGAGAATGAGTCTCCCATCCGGTGAAAGGGAGAAAGAGGTGATACCGAAACCAGTAAGTCTCATCCGCTCTCTTAGTTCCGCTTCCACAGGAGCATATTTTCTTCTGGGGTAGGATATATCCATAGCGGATAGGAGCCGTTCTTTTTGCCCTGAAGCGATGTCATAATACCAGAGATCGTACTCCCTTATCCCTTTGTCGTTCCAGAGAAAGTACACCTTTTTCCCATCAGGGGAGAAGACCACATTCCTCGGTGAGGCTCCAGGCAGTCTCGGATCGGAATGAAGCCTTTCCACGGTAAGCCTTCTTACCGTCTTCTTAGGAGAAGAGACAGCCATCAAAGAGGAGAAAAGCAGGGAGAGGAAGATGAACATCAAAACTGGCTTAAACCTTATTCTACTTAACATCCACAACCTCCCATTATCATTGATTTTTATTAAAATAAACCAAAATTTTATCTCCTCGGCGAACAGAGAGGAGCTCATCTGCTCTCCCCTGATAGACGCTCAGTTCCAGGTAATCACTGCTCCCGAAGATAGCGAAGGGTCCTCCTTCCTTCCCTTCCTCGTAGCTCTTTTTGATTTCGGTAATTTTCCTTTTATTAACTTCAATTGCGATAAATTTCTTTACATATCGCTTGAAGAAGGAAAGGTCGATATTGGTAACAACATTGCCGAAGCGATCTATGTGGATCACCTCCCCGATCAAAACATCACCCATTACTTCAACTTTGGGCAGGGAAAACTCGACAAAATCAGAGATTTTTGGACCGAAAAGACGAGGGGAAACACCCGAAGCAAGATGAGCTGCTGCCGGGGCAAAGACATCCCTTCCCTGAAAAGTCGTCCCCCGCGGAGTAATAAGATATTTCTCCTTTCTTATCTCAAAGGCTCGAACCTTCTCTCTCGCCGAGATGAAGGATAAAAGTCCATTGTCCGGAAGTACGAAATAATAGCTCCCGGTTACCGCAATGATGGGCTTTCGCTTCCCCCCTACCCCCGGATCAACCACCACCAAATGAACCGTGCCCGGTGGAAAATACCGATAATAACAGGAGAGAAGGTAGGAAGCCTGATATATATCATGTGGGGGTATGTTATGGGTGATATCCACCAATCTGAGCGAGGGGTTGATCCCGAGGATTACCCCTTTCATCGTACCTACATAATGATCCTCCTCACCAAAATCAGTAAGAAGGGAGATGATACCGGAAACTTTATTCACTCGCTCCTCCTTAATACTTGATAAGATGATAAAAAACTCCCTCCCCACCTGTCAACGGCGATTGACTTGACCGCTCAGCTATGCTAAGTTCTTCCTGAAAATCAAGGGGGAATAAAGGGATGATGTTAGCGAAAAAAGCGGTTGCTCTTCTTTCAGGAGGGCTTGATTCTGCCCTTTCGGCGAAGCTTATCCTCGACCAGGGGATAGAGGTGATCGGTCTTTATTTCAAAAACCCCTTCAACACCCCTCTCCCCCCCATTCCTGACGAAAACCTCCCCGCTTCCAGAATAGCAAAGGAACTGGGGATCAAATTGATCATCGTGCCCCTCAAGGAGAAATTCCTCAGAATGGTGGAAGCACCTATCTACGGCTACGGGAAGAATATGAACCCCTGCATCGACTGCCGTATCCTCCAGCTAACCATCGCCAAGGATTATATGGAGAAAGTAGGGGCTTCGTTCATCATAACCGGCGAAGTCTTAGGACAGCGTCCGATGTCCCAACGCCGGGACACCCTGAACCTGGTCGCCAAAAAGAGCGAAACCAAGGATATCCTCTTAAGACCCCTTTCGGCGAAGCTCCTCCCACCTACCCTCCCGGAACAGGAAGGGATCGTGGATCGAGAAAAGCTACTCGATATCCAGGGAAGATCGAGGAAAAGGCAACTCGAGCTCGCCAAAGAATATGGTATTACAGGGTTTTCCTCACCAGCTGGAGGATGCCTCCTCACCGATCCCAAGTTCTCAGCGAGATTGAGGGATCTCCTTCGCTATCAGGATAGACTTACCTTAAATGATGTCGAGCTCCTCAAGGTGGGACGGCACTTCCGCCTAAGCCCCGATCTCAAGGTGATAATAGGAAGAAAACATCAGGAGAATCTTATCATAAGCAACCTGGCGCGGGAAGGGGATATCATCTACCGTCCACCAAAAGGGGTAAGTGGACCTACTGCACTTTCCCGGGGGAAAGAAGAAGAGAAGGATCGAGCGATAATCGCCGCTCTCATCGCCCGCTATACCAATCCCGATAAGCCCATCACTGCGGTCCGTCGCTTTCCCTATGGGAAGGAGATATTCACCCCAGTCTCCCCCACCCCTCTGTCCGAAGATGATATCGAGAGGATGAAAATCCAGTAATGAAGAGAAAGATAGCCTCGGCTATGAGCGGTGGTGTCGATAGCTCGGTTGCCACCTTTATCCTCGTTTCTCAGGGATACCAAGTAATGGGGGTTTCTATGCTTCTTTCCAAGATCGAGGAGATAGGCTACGGAGAGAGAAGATGTTGCTCCCTCGATGACCTCATCGATGCCCGAAGGGTAGCGAGGAAACTGGGTATCCCCTATACCGCTATCGATCTCTCCACTGAGTTTACCAATACGGTAATAAAACCCTTTGTCGAAGCTTATCTCGCCGGACTCACCCCCAATCCTTGTGTCCGCTGTAATCGACTTATGAAGTTCGGCTACCTCTTCGATAGGATGAGGAAGCTCGGTTATTCCCTTATCGCCAGCGGCCATTACGCTAAGGTGGAATACGATGGGGAAGGGAAACGTTATCTCCTTAGACAAGGGAAGGATAAGGAACAGGATCAATCATATTTCCTCTTCGAGCTCTCTCAGGAACAACTCGCCCATCTCATCCTTCCTTTAGGAGAGCTCACCAAGAACGAGGTTAGAAAAATCGCGGAAAAGGAAGGCCTCCCGGTATCGGATAAAAGGGATAGCCAGGAGATATGCTTTGTCCCAGGAAATAGATATACCGAAGTGGTGGAAAAACACAGTGAGAGGAAGGATCTTAAAGGAGAGATAGTCGATACATCGGGCAGGGTCCTTGGTTATCACCGGGGCATATATCACTACACCATAGGGCAACGCCGAGGGTTGGGAGTAGCTTTAGGAGAACCGCTTTATGTAATCGAGATCGATCCGGTTAACAATCGGATCGTCGTAGGTTCTGAAGAACATCTGCTGAAAAAGAGGCTCATTGCAAGAGATATTAACCTCATCGCCCTTCCCAAAATCCCCAAAGGGTATCCAGTTATTGCCAAGATCCGCTATAAACATAGAGGGGAAGAGGCAATCCTCAATCCTTTACCCGAAGGGAGAATGATGGTAGAATTTAAAAATCCGGTAAGGGCGATAACGCCGGGACAGGCGGTGGTCTTCTATGAGGAGGACATCGTAATTGGAGGCGGATGGATAGAAAAGGCTTTTTAAGATCAACTCGAGGAGTGAGAAATGAAAAAGAGTGGGAATCATCGTGAGCTTTCTCCTAAAGAACTTCGTTGGGAGTGTGATCCGAAGCTTTTGAAATTTAAGACAACTGAGGAGGTAAAGGTCTTCCATAACATCATAGGACAGGAGCGGGCAATAAAAGCGATCCGCCTCGGACTCGAGCTCGATGCTCCGGGCTATAACATCTTCGTCACCGGACTTGCGGGAACGGGAAGGAGAACCACCATAAAATCACTTCTCGAGGAGATAGACAAATCGAAAAAGAGACCGCAGGATAAGATCTGTGTAAATAACTTCAAGAACCCCGATATGCCGCGGATCATCAAGCTCCCGGCAGGGGACGGGAGAAGGTTCAAGAAGGATATGGAGAAGCTCATCTCGGAGCTCAAGAAGGAGATCCCCCGACTCTTCGAAAGCGAGAACTATCAGAAGAGGCGCACCGAGATCGTGGAGAAGTTGAGGGAAAAAGAGAAGAAGATGGCGCGGAAGCTCAAGGAGAAGGTGAGAGCTGAAGGGTTTGCCTTAGTAGAGATCCAGATGGGACCATTCGTCCGCCACGATGTCGCTCCCATTATAAAGGGGAAACCGATAAATATAGAACAATTGGAGCAGATGGTTATAAAAGGGGAAGCCCCTCGTGAAGAGTACGATAAGGCGAAGGAAAAGAGAAAAAAGCTCCTCGCCGAGCTTGAAGAGCTATATAAAACAACGAAGAAAATAGAAAAGGAGATAAAAGAGCGATTAGCTAAGCTCGATCAGGAGCTGGCTGAGCCCTATATCGACGAGCCTCTCTCGGAACTGAAGGAACGATATGAAAACGAAAAGCTCCATCAATATCTCGATGAGGCAAAGGAGAGTCTTTTAGAAAATTTAAAGCTCTTCTTAGTAGAAAAGAAAGCCCCTTCTTCTCCCTTCCCCGGTTTGGAGAAATCGCCTGCCGCCGCAATGGACCTCTTTCTTGACTACCGGGTTAACCTTCTGGTTGATAATTACGAAGCCAAAGGGGCTCCGGTAGTTATAGAGAATAACCCCTCATACAAGAACCTTTTCGGTACTATAGAGCGGGTTCCAGATCAGCGGGGTGCCTGGCACACCGACTTCACCAAGATAAAGGCAGGTTCTCTCCTCAAAGCTGATGGCGGTTATCTAATCCTCAACGCCATCGATGTCCTTATTGAGCCTGGGGTGTGGGTGGCGCTTAAACGCACCTTGAAATCGGGTGTTCTCGAGATACAGAGCTACGACCCCCTCTTTCTTCTGGGACATAGTGCTCTAAAACCGGAACCGGTCGAGATCGATGTAAAGGTGGTAATGATAGGCGACGACCGACTCTACCGTATCCTCTACATATTCGAGGACGACTTTAAAAAGATATTCAAGGTAAAAGCTGATTTCGACACAGTGATGGAGAATACCGAGGAGAACATCATCGCCACTTGTTCCTTCATTAAAAAGACCTGTGAAGAGGAAAAGCTCCTTCATTTTGATCGCTCAGCGGTAGCAAAGGTGATCGAATACGGGGTGCGATTGGCGGGGAGGAAAAACAAGATATCCACCGAGTTCAGTAAATTGGTCGATCTACTTCGCGAAGCCTCCTATTGGGCAAAGAAAGAGGGAGCAAAGTATGTAACCACCTCCCATATTGAAAAGGCGCTTGAGGAGAAGATCCACCGGGTGAATATGATCGAGGACAAGATAAAAGAGCTCATCCGCGAAGGGACGATAATGATCGATATCGAAGGAGAAAAGGTGGGCCAGGTTAACGGACTTTCGGTCATCCAGCTTGGAGACCACACCTTCGGAAAGCCCTCAAAGATCACCGCCGAGGTCTCCTTGGGAAAGCTCGGGGTAATAAATATCGAAAGGGAAGCTGCTCTAAGCGGGAAAACGCACGATAAAGGGGTGCTCATATTAAGTGGTTATTTAAGAGGGAAATACGCCCAAGACAAACCCCTTTCAATGAGCGCCAGTCTCTGCTTCGAGCAATCATATAGCGGTATTGATGGCGATTCCGCCTCCTCAACCGAGCTTTACGCCATCCTTTCCAGTCTTGCCAACCTTCCCCTCCGGCAGGATATTGCGGTAACCGGTTCGGTGAACCAGAAGGGGGAAATCCAACCGATAGGTGGGGTTAATGAAAAGATAGAGGGCTTCTTCGATATCTGCAAGGCTAAAGGGCTAACCGGCACCCAAGGGGTGATCATCCCGGAGCTGAATGTCCCTGACCTTATGCTGAGAGATGATATAGTAAAGGCGGTGGCTGAAGGAAAATTCCACATCTACCCGGTGAAGACGGTTGATGAGGGGATCGAGATCCTCACCGGAGTAAAAGCGGGAAAGAAAAAGAAAGACGGAACCTACGAGGAAGAAACCGTCCATTATTTGGTGAACAAGAGGCTGGAGGAGCTTGCCTCAAAACTTACCGAATTCGAGGTGGGGGAAGAGGAAAAGCCTTAACCATTGTGAAAATAAGAAATTACATCGCTCATCGCCACCGAGATCTCTCTCCTTTCACTTATAAGCTTCAGCTTATTTCGAGGAAGGAGAGAACTACCTTCTATTTTGAACCTCAGCTTCGGAAACTCCTTCTTGAGACTGGCGATATTCTTTCCTTTCAACCCCTTGAGAGAGGATACCATCGCTGGGGAAAGGACGATAATCACCTCACCACAATCAAGGGAAAGAAGGCTAACCCCCTTCCTTATCATCTCCTGTAGTATTCTTCCCTCAACCAAAACCCTGAAGGAGGGATGATAAGGACCGGCAACTATCGCCCCCTCTTCTTCCAGAGAGGGAGAAGGCTGAAGCCCGATGCGAATAATCGGTATTGCCCGCTCCTCAAAGAGGATGAGCATTAAGGAAACCCTCCTTATCGCCTCATCGAGGGAGAGAGGTTGATACTCTCCCCGAAGATACATCGAAGAAAGCTCGGTATCCTTTAGCACCAAAGTGGGGTGAATGCGTGCGAAATCGGGGGCAAGCTCGATCACCCGCCTTATAGTAAGCATCAGGCTTTCCTCATCCTCACCGGGAAGCCCGATCATAAGCTGAACGCCGACCTTAAGCCCTGCCTTCTTTACCAGCTTCACCCCCTGTTCCACATCGGAAGCGGAATGCCCCCTCCTGGCAAGGCGAAGAACCTTATCATCCAGGGATTGAACTCCGAGCTCGATTACCCTTACCCCCTTCTCCTTTAGGAGCAACAGATGGGAAAGATCAAAAGAATCAGGACGGGTGGAAATCCTTATCCCAACGATCCTCTCCTCCTTAAGGAATGGGGAGAGGGAAGAAAGGTATTCAAGCTCTAACTCCTCGGGAAGCTCGGTGAAACTGCCTCCATAGAAGGCAACCTCTATCGGACGCGAACCACCCTTCATCCTCTTTAAAGCAGTCTCAACTATCCGCGGTACTTCAACTGGAGGTGGTGGTTCCTCATCACCAACCGTTATTCGCTGATTGCAGAAAATACAACGATGGAGACAACCCCGTTGGAAGAAAAAGATGGGGATGATCTTTGGCTTCACCTGATTCATCTGAGCTCATCCAACAGGAGCTTCTCCTCCTTGATCAGATGAAGAGCCTCCTTAGCTGCTAACTGCTCCCCTTCCTTCTTGGTTCTCCCTTTAGCCCGGGCTATCTCCCTCCCGTTGACAAGGAGTCCGATCTCGAAGATCGGCTGATGAGGAGGACCGATCTCGGAGAGAACGACATATTCGGGAAGGGGAAGGGAATGATCCTGAAGAAGCTCTTGAAGTGCCGATTTATAGTCGAATGGGGTGAGGGCAGAAAGATCTATTGAGGATAGATCGGGAGTGAACTCCCGCTCGATAAAGGAACGCGCAGAATCGAGTCCCCCATCGAGATAAATGGCAGCGATGAGTGCTTCGTAGGTGTTGGCGAGAAGGGAAAGTTTCTTCCTCCCCCTCCCC
>JAGGZT010000002.1 GCA_021161905.1 Acidobacteriota bacterium
AGGGGGTGATCTTATCCATATCGGTAGGGATATTGTACACAAAGCTGCCGACGAACCCGTAGCTGGTCACATCGCCGAGAATAACATTGAACTCCCCCTGGAAACCGTATCTATCGGTAAGGGCATACTCGAGCGAGCCACCAAGACCGAAATCCGTTCCACCATTGATATATAAGCCACCGTAAACACTGGCAAAGATCGTCCCTGGCTCCACCTCGTCCGCTTTGGCAGTAGGAATAGCCACAAAGAGAAGCAGCAACGGCACACAAACCAAAATTCCTAACTTCCTCATCATTTATTCCTCCTGATTTTATATTTTAAGCCTCCTCTTCTCGATTGGCAACAAAAAACATCGAAAATAATCTAACAAAATAACTCTTTTACTACTTTTTGAGCGTTTCCTTTAGAAGTTCGCCCGCTTCCTTTTCTTTTGCCGCCCCCTCCCTTATCAGATTCGCAGCCTTCCGGACATCCGGCTTATCCTGTTTAAGAAGATCGAGCGCCTCGCGATAGCTCTCCGCTGCCTGCCCAAGAAGATAGACCACCTCCTTCAAATCGATACCAGCGGAGGAAAAGCCTCGAAGAAAGAAGACATCATCCTCTCTGGTATAGACAAGCATCTCGACCAAAGAGAGGATCACATCCCATTTACTCGCCTTCGGAGAGAGCTTTTCAAGATAGGAAGCGAACTTTGAAATAGCATACGAACCTTGAGCGACGGGTCCGAAGCTGTCTCCTATAAGAAGCCCAGCGTTCCTTCTCAAGATGAAAGAGATATCCTCCTTTTTTTCTCCTTTCTCGAAGACGACAAAGGCATAGCGCCAGGGGAGGCGGAAGTAGCCGAGGGCTTCGGCAACCGCCTGCTTAAGGACATCCTTAGCAACCGGAATCCCCTTTTCTTCCTCTAAAAAGCGGTTTTTCTCCCCAGTCTCGTAGTAGTAGAAGTACTTATCGTCATAACCCACTATCACCTCGCTGTGGGAAGAGAACATGCCGGGTTGGCCCTTCAATCTTCCTACATTAACCGATACCCGCACCGGCAATCCGGAGGAGATGAAATACTCGATCCCGCGAAGAAAAAGGGCAGGATCATTGGTCACCAAATACCGCCTCTTAAGGCCGAGATAAGGGGCAGCGACTCGAAAACCCGGCTCGGGATCGGTATAGGGGAGGAAAAAAGCCCTCTTCCCCCCAAGGCTAATGTAGGCTGCTCCATAGGTGAACCCCATCAGGAAATTGACCTCTCCTAAAGAAACCCTTTCCCCATTGAGATAGTAGGAGATCATCTGCAGGCTGGCTGACTGACAATACGCCTTCCTATAAGATATCCAGGGGACACCAGAGATGTGATACTCAGCGGGAGCGGTTTTGACCTCCTCCGTCCTAAGGGGTTCTGGCTGGTATTGAGAAGTGAAATATTTCCTCTGGAAATAGGTACCGATGTGAGGGAGAAGAAGATAGACGGCTAATGCCAACCCACCGATTACGATAAGAACGATCCATCTTTTCTTTATCTTCATTTTTTCCTCCCAAGGATAAGGACGGCTTACATTTAAGAAGCCAAAGTTGAAGACCCTAACCTGGGAATCTCTTTTCTCTTCTTGGAAGATATGTATCGGCTGTAATTAAAGAGCGAGAAGAGCAAAAGCAATAAACATCCTCTTTTGCTGTGCAGTCTCAACTGCTACTTTCCCAGATTAAAGACAAAAAATTATGGCGGAGAGGGAGGGATTCGAACCCTCGATCCCGGGACTACCGGGATAGCTGCTTAGCAGGCAGCCCTGTTCAGCCACTCCAGCACCTCTCCGCCTGCCTTTCTGGTTAAATTTATAAAATAATTATCGCTTTCTGTCAAGCTCAAAGGACACTTGCAGCGAAACTCATCGTTCCCGGGGAACCTCGAGCATCCTCAAAAGCGCCCTCTTTGCTCGAACCGCTATCTCATCGGGCACGGTGATAACCGGGGATAAGGTCTCGAGTGCCCTGAGAATAGAATCTAAGGTGGTGAGCTTCATATTAGGGCAAACGAGCGTGGGGCTTGCGATATAGAACCTCTTCTCCGGTGCCTCCCGGGAGAGACGATGGATCATCCCTATCTCTGTGCCCACGATTATCTCCTCTGCCTCAGTCCGTTTGGCAAATGCGATTATCCCCGAAGTGCTCGCCACCTCATCAGCCAGATCGATAACCTCAGGTCGACACTCAGGGTGAACTATCACCTTCGCTTTCGGATGCTTCCTCTTCGCCTCGAGCACCTCCTCCGGGGTTAGTCTCTGATGGGTGGGGCAATAGCCATCCCAGAGGATCATCTTCTTCTTGGTAAACCGGGAGACGAAATGTCCCAAGTTCTTGTCGGGGACAAATATGATCTCCTCGTTCGGAAGGTACTCCACCACCCGAAGGGCATTAGCTGAGGTACAGCAGATGTCGCTTTCCGCCTTGACCGCTGCCGATGAATTGATATAGGTTACTACCGTTGCTTTGGGATGGTTCTTTTTCATCTCCAAAAGCGCGGATGGTTCCGCCATATCAGCCAGAGGACAGCCCGCAGCTCGCTCAGGGAGGATGACCTTCTTCTCCGGCGAGAGGATCGCTGCCACCTCTGCCATAAAGTAAACCCCACAGAATATGATCACCTGGGCATCAGCCTCCGCCGCCTTATGGGAAAGATCGAGGGAATCCCCCCGAAAATCAGCTATGTCCTGCACCTCGGGTATCTGGTAATTGTGGGCGAGGATCACCGCCTTATGCTTCTTTTTAAGCTCGGTTATCCTTTCTCTAAGCTCATCTTCCCGGTTCATCCGGCACCTCCTATAAAGAGAGAACCCTGCCTTACCTCCTTTATCCTGTTATCCTCTCCGTCGAGGAGTACTATTTTCGGCTGATGATGAGCCACCTCCGAAGGGGAGATAAGGGCGTAAGAAGCGACGATCACCAGATCGCCCTCCTTGACGAGGCGTGCTGCTGCCCCGTTTGTCACCACCTCGCGGGAACCCCGCTTCCCCTCTATGAGGTAGGTCTCAATCCTCGCTCCACTGGTAATGTCATACACTTGCACCAACTCGTAAGGAAGCATCCCTGCCCGCCTCATCAGATCGGGGTCGAGAGTGAGGCTTCCCTCGTAATTGATATCCGCCCCGGTCACCCGGGCACGATGTATCTTCGCCTTAAGCACCTTGATGAACATTATCCTACACCTCGATCATTATGTTATCGATAAGCCTTGTCTTGCCGATAAATACAGCAAGGGCAATAAATACCTTCCCTTTAAGCTCGGGAAGGGGCTTTAGATTCCTTTCATCAACTACCTCAATATAGTCTATCCGAGCAAGCGGTTCCTTCTTGATAAGCTTCTTCATCTCGTCCTTTATTCTACCACTATTCCTCTCTCCCTCCCTAATCATTTGTTCAGCCACCTTCAACGCTCGATAAAGTACCGTGGCGCTCTTCCGCTCCTCCTGGGAGAGGTAGCTGTTCCTCGAGCTCATCGCAAGGCCATCTTCCTCCCGCACGATGGGAAGAACGACGATCTCGACATCGAGGTTGAGGTCGGCAACCATCCGCTTGATGATTATCACCTGTTGGGCATCCTTCTGCCCAAAGAAGGCCAAATGGGGCTTTACGATGTTGAACAGCTTGAGCACCACAGTGCAAACACCGGCAAAATGGCCCGGCCTACTCTTCCCGCAGAGAACATCGGAAAGGCCTTCAACCTCGACCCGGGTAGAGAAACCATCAGGATACATCTCAGAGGAAGAAGGGCAGAAAAGGTAATCGACCCCCTCTTTCTCAGCCAACGAGGCGTCTCGCTCGAGATCCCGGGGATAACGGTCGAAGTCCTCCCCCGGTCCAAATTGGATGGGATTCACAAACACGCTCACCACCACGATGTCGGAGCGCCTCCTTGCCTCCCGGATCAGGGAGAGATGTCCCTCATGGAAATAGCCCATCGTGGGGACAAAACCAACCCTCTTCCCTTGAGATCGGGCACGCTCCGAGAGCCTTTTCATCTCCTCTATAGCCTTTACGATCCTCATCGCTTAACCCCAAACCTCTCCCTCAATCTCTCCTTGACCTCCTCCGGCAGATGATAGCTCTCGCTATCATCAGGAAAGCTACCCTCCCTTACATCACTTGCAAACCGGGAAAGGGCTTCCCTCACCACCGAGTAGATATCGGCATACCTCCTCACAAACTTGGGGACAATATCCTGGTAGAAACCGAGGAGATCGTAGGAGACGAGCACCTGTCCATCGCAACCAGCACCAGCACCGATGCCGATGGTAGGTATGGTGAGCCGTTCCGATATTATCTCCGCTATCTCTACCGGAACCCCCTCAAGGACGATTGAAAAAACCCCCGCCTCTTGAAGCGCCTCAGCATCGGAGATGAGCTCCTCTGCCCTCGAAAGCTCCTTCCCCTGCACCCGGTAGCCCCCGAAGACATTCACCGACTGGGGGGTAAGCCCAAGATGCCCCATCACCGGGATCTCCGCATCGATCAAGCGACGGATCATCGGGAGCCTCTTCCTTCCTCCCTCTATCTTCACCGCCTCCGCCCCCCCTTCCACTATCAGCCTCCCCGCATTCCTTATCGTCTCCTCTTCGGTGATGTGGAAGGAGAGATAAGGCATATCGGCGACGATGAGAGGTCTCTTTGCTCCCCGGGAGACGGCAGCGGTATGGCGGACCATATCGTCGAGGGTTACCCTGAGGGTATCCTCATAGCCGAGTACCACCATCCCCAAACTATCTCCCACCAGGATGATATCCACCCCTACCTCATCGAGTATCCTGGCAAGGGGATAATCGTAGGCGGTGAGCATAACTATCCTTTCCTTCCGTTTCTTCTTCTTGAGGATATCGGGGATAGTGATCTTTTCTTCCTTACTCATAACGACCTCCTTTCTCCCCACCTGACTTGGTCCAGGTTGGGGGAAATACGAAAAAGCCCTTCCGAGAGGGAAGGGAACACCCTATCCGAGGAACAGGAGCCAACCCTTCCGTCTCGGTCTCGGATCACCGAGATCCAAGCGGAACATAATACCTCGTTCCTCTCCCCATCCGGCTTATCTCCCGGATGAGCTCATCCACCTCCTCGGGTTTCTTGGTGAAATCAACCTCGGAGGTATTCACCACCAGAAGCGGGGTCTTATTATAGTGGAAGAAAAACCTGTTATACGCCTGGTTCACCTCTTCAAGGTAATCCAGGGAAAGCGACGCCTCCTCTTTCTTCTTTCTCTTTTTTATCCGTTCCCAGAGGACATCGGTAGACGCCTGAAGGTAGATGACGAGATCAGGAGAAGGAACATTAGGAACAAGAAGCGAGTAGAGTTTCTCATAGATGATGAGCTCAGCATCAGCCAAATTGAGGTAAGCGAAGATACGATCCTTCTCGAAGAGGTAATCGGAGATGGTGAGTTTGAAGAAGAGATCCTGCTGGCGTAACCCCTGCTGTTGCTGGTAGCGGGTAAGGAGAAAGAAAAGCTGGGTCTTAAAGGCGGCTTTTTCCCGATTGCGGTAGAACTCCGCCAAGAAAGGGTTCTCACTCTCTTCGAACAAGGGAGCTGCCTTGAGCTTGTGCGCAAGGACCTCTACCAAAGAGGTCTTCCCCACCCCGATGGGACCCTCAACCGCGATATAGCGAAGCCTCAATTCCTCCACTATAGCCCCCTCTTCTGGCTCCCCTAAGTATAGAAAAACATTTTAAGGTTTGCAACCCTATTCCCCGGTAGGCGATTTTAATCTACCCACTAAGATAACCCGGGAGGGATCGGAAAGCTCGCTAAACAGCTCGGAAACGGTCTTCTTGAAAACAGGATGGCAAACAGCCCCCGCAATCTCGACTAACGGAGCGAGTACGAACCTCCTCAGATGCAGGCGGGGATGAGGTATGACGAGATCCTCCTCTTCAACAACCCGCTCCTGGTAGAGAAGGATATCGACATCGATGGTTCGGGGACCGTCCTTCACCGATCGTACCCGCCCCAGCTCATTCTCCACCCTCCCCGCCAAACCAAGAAGCGCCCTTGGAGAAAGCCCTGTTTCCACCTCAGCGACCAGGTTCAAAAACCAGGGCTGATCGGGAAATCCCACCGGCTCGGTGAGGTAAAGGGAGGAAAGTAAAAAAGGGTCTGCTCCTCCCCTTTTGAGGAGAAGAACCGCCTGCCTGATGTTTTCCTCCTTATCCCCTAAATTCGAACCAAGTCCGATAAATATCCCCCGCATCTTCCCTATGTTAGAGGTAGGAGACACCATTGTCAAACTGGGCTATCCAAATCCTCAAACTTTGTGCTGATATCAAGTGGGAAGAGATTTGCCATCAGCTATCCCCTCACCCGAGATTGCCAACGATCTCCTCCATTTTGGGAACGATGATCATTTCCTCTACGCAGTAAAGGCGAGGACAGGGAAAGAAAAGATGAAGACTCGGACAACCACAAGGGTTGTCCCTACATTTTAAAGATGAAAGCAAGCACCAGCTGTCGCTTTTATATAATCTCGCGTAGGGACAGGGCTTGCCTCTGTCCGATTAATCTTTTCTTTATCTTGCGGGGAAAGGGGTCTCCCCTATCCATTCAACCACCGCAACCATCCCTCATCGCCCTTGACCAGGCTGAGCAAGTGCGGTAGAATTAAACGCCAGCAAGAAGGAAAATTTATTAAGGAGAACGATAATGATTGACGATGTTCGGCGAAACCCAGGACTTTTGAAGCTTGACCTCTTCTGCAAGGGGATGAAGATAGACGAAAGCTGTACCGTGAGTGAGGATGCTCGGGAGATCCTACGCACCAGGGCGGGGCTCGGCTCTGGGCTCGAGGTAATCCTTCCTGATGGGCTTTATGCCAATGTTCCTGTGCTCGAAAAATTCGTGGATAAAAGCCCCTATGTCCTTCACAAGGAAAATGGTCGTTATATGATAAAGCGAGATGGGGAGTACATCTGCGACATCACCCTTCCCAAAGAGCCAAAGTTCTATAAGATGCGTACCTCAAGCGGAAAGTTGATGTCCCGCATCGGGGTTCTCCAGGGCACTTACCTTGGCATCTTCCCCACTGATGTCTGCGACTACTGGAAGATGGAGCCGAAGATGAACTGCAAGTTCTGTTCGGTGGGGCTCAACCTCGGGGAATATGAGGACCGGGAGAAGACGATCCAGGATGTGGTGGAGACGGTCAAGGCGGCGAGGAAGGAGCTCGGCATCACCTATGTTCACTTCAACACGGGCCATTACGAGGGGGATACCTATCTCGACCAACTGGAACCGATAATAAAGCGAGTGAAGAAGGAGACTGGTCTCCTTATCGGGGTTCAGACCCCGCCCCACCACGATCTCACCCGGTACCACTACCTCAAGAAGATCGGGGTGAACCAGGTCTCCTTTTGCTTCGAGCTCTGGGATGAGGAGCGGTTCAAGGAGGTCTGCCCTGGGAAGAACAAGTTCTACGGCTTAAAGCGTTATCTCGACGCGGTGGAATACTGCGCCAAGATATTTGCCACTACCAACGGGGAGATAATCGCCGGACTCGAGCCACCGGAGAACTCGATCGAGGCGATAGACTGGATGACCTCGGTGGGAGCAATACCAACTGTCTGCGTCTTCCGCCCCTTAACCGGCACCGACTATGAGAATGTACCCCCACCCAAGACCGAGGAGATGATCCCCATATTCCGCCGGATGTACGAAGCCTGTATGGAACACAACCTCCCCATCGATGTCGCCCCAAACATCAAGGTGAGTATCGTTCTTCTTCCTGAGGAGGGGCGCTACTTCCTCGATGATCCCGAGAAATATAAATGGCGGGAGCTGAAGTGGAAGATCCTCCGCCAGTTCTACCACGCCTATTTCTACACCAAGATCTGGTTCAAACGCTGATCCGGAGGATGGATGGCGGAAACTAAGCTCGTTGCCGAAAATAGACGCGCCCGCCACGATTACGAGATAATAGAGACCTATGAGGCGGGGCTGGTCCTTCTCGGTTGGGAGGTAAAATCCCTTCGTGAAGGACGGGTGAGCCTGAAGGATGCTTATGCCCGCCCCAGGGGAGAGGAGATATTCCTCCTGAACTGCCATATCAGCCCCTATTCCCATGCCACCAACATCGAGGCAGATCCGGAAAGGCCACGAAAACTCCTCCTGAAAAAACGGGAGATAAAGCGATTGATAGGGAGGGTTACCGAGAAGGGGCTTACTCTCATTCCTCTCCGCATCTATTTCAACCGCCGGGGCTATGCCAAGGTGGAGATAGCCCTCGCCCGGGGGCGGAAGCTCTACGATAAGAGGGAAGTAGCTAAGAGACGGACCATAGAACGGGAGCTTCGCTCCGCCCTCAAAGAGAAGCAAAGGTAATATCTTCCCCTAATCAAAGATGAGGCAAAAGCCCTTGCTCCATCTTAAGCCGGTGAAAAAGGCAAAAAATTTTTCCCCTCTCTCGAGGCAAGTTCCATCCTTTTCAATAAAATAGTGGTTTAAAATCGATAGCTCAAACCAAGAAGAAAACTGTCGTACATTGGATCGCCCCCGAAAAGGGGAATGATAAAACCGTGCATCCTCCATTCAGCCCTGATAAAACAGCTTTCCTCCAGTCTATATTTATAGCCGAAGCCAAGGTCTAAGATAGTACACCTTCCTTCTAAAGTGGAGAACTTTTTATCCACATCCGATTCGTTATCGATCATCCAGTAATCCTCCCGCACCGCCATATAACCGGTGCCGAAATAGAGAAATATATTACCCTTTTTCTCCCCTTCTATCCCAAAGTATCTATAGAACCCAACATCGAGAATAAAGGCGCTCCTTTTCTCCCAGATTTCAGTAAAGTCATAATAGTAGCCACGACCAAGCTCCCTACAAAACTCTTCTTCTACCCTTCCCGAGCTGTTGAAATCATCGTACCACTCAGAAGGAATGGCGTAAGCAAAGGAAACCGCTACTGAATAGTGGGGCGATATCTTCCGCTCGAAACCGATGCCAAAAGTGGGACGACGCCTCGCCTTAGGGGAAAATAGCCCTAAGGTCAAACTCGCACCATAAAACAACCCTAAAGAGGTGGTTATCTCGTTTTCCTTCTCATCATCAAGAGATGCTTTAGCTAAAGGAGGAAAAGGGGGAAACAAAATAAACATTAGAAAGAGGAAAAGAGCAACTCCTTTATTCAACAACCTATCTTTCTTCATCTTATGCCTCAACTATTAAAACCTAACCCCCCAGCCAGCCATTATCTGATAGGTGGAAAAATATCCACCAGGATCCACTGCCCAGATCATAACCTTACAGAAAACTTTACTCCCCAGATAACATCTAACACCTCCACCGAGGATAAAGAGAGGGAAATCACTCTTTTGATACCTACACTTCCCATCCTCGGAACAGGTTATCGATTCATCGAATTTAGAGGAAATACTATAAATGCTAACCTCAAAATCGACACGATCCTTACTCCAACCGACACCAACAGTAAGGAAGGGTTCAAATCGCGGGGAAACATCGAAAGAATACTCCCCCCGAAAGGAGAAAAGCAGGCGGTACTGGCTGTTAACAATTAGATAGCTCTTCTTCTCAAACTCTATAAGCTTTGGAAAGTCTAATTGGGGAATATGATAGGCTGCTCCGAGGTCGGAGGAAAAAACAAAATGATCCGTAAGATGGTAAGAAAAACTCACTCCTAAGGAAGGACCGAACCGAGAAGTAGCATATGAACCACCAGCAAAGAATAGAAATTCGCACTGTTTCCCTTTCTCCTTGGCAAAACTGGGGAAAGCGATAATTAAGGAGAGAATAACAACGATCGCTATCTTCCACCTTAATTCATCCACCGCTATTTCCTTTCCAATACGATCCTTAGGCCTTCTGCTCTCTCTCCGGGCTCAAGCCGCCAGATTGGAGATACAAACAGCTTGTAATCTTTATGAACCACTTTAAGCACAAACCTTAATCCCGATTGAATATTGCCTACATAGAAAGAACCATTTTGGGGTGTTTCCCTTGTACCAGTATGCCAAAAATCCAATCTAAGTGGAGAGAAAGGAAGAGGGTCCTTATAAACTATCTTTATCCTTACACCGCCTATTGGATTATTTTCTTCATCCACTATATACCCAGAAACGCTTCTCGATTTCTCAAGTTTAAAATCAATCCCAGATTTAACCACCCCACTTGCCGGTTCAAACCCTTTAGTAACCATATTATAGCCGTTAGTCATAATCACCCACCCATTTCTTGTCCCCAGGTAGTCTTCTTGCCTCATATATTCCGCTCTTATCTGAAAGCACCGTCCTTATCTCATCCTAAGCTTAATATCATTGATCAATAAAGGTGTTTCTTTATTGTTAATTGTAAATACTAATTTCTAAAATGTCAAAAAAGCTTTGCGGATGTAAAAAGGAGGATACCCTTTCCCCGAGAAAAATTAGGATGTATAAAGCAACAGCACTTGCGGACTTGTTCCCTCATCGGCTATAATCCTCAAAAAGGAGGGGAAAGATGGGTAAAAAGGGCTTGGGTTTACTGTTAATAGCCTTTATCAGTGGGCTTTTCCTTTCTTCTTCCTGTGAACAGGCTCCTAAGTACGACATAATCATCAAAAACGGAAAGATAATAGATGGAAGCGGGAACCCCTTCTACTACGCCGACATCGGGATAAAAGGAGCCAAGATCGAAAAGATAGGCGATCTAAAAAAGGAAAAGGCGAAGAGGATCATCGACGCCTCGGGAAAGTATGTCGTTCCCGGTTTCATAGATATCCATACCCACATCGACCGCAAGCTCGACGAGATGGGCATAGCGGATAACTATGTGCTTCAGGGGGTGACCACCGCTTTAG
>JAGGZT010000003.1 GCA_021161905.1 Acidobacteriota bacterium
AAAAAGGACAAGTTATCTGCGAATTCTACTGAGGCAGATAAGGCAAAGTGTTTGGAAGAAGATAAGGATTATATGGTAAATAATATGATAAACAATATGAAAGAGATTTTTGTGGAACTTTACGCGTATATTTTATGCAAAAAATATGGAGCTATAAATGGGTCTTTAGCTTCTAAGATTCTAAAGTTAGAGGGATTTGACGACTTAGTTAAAAACCCAGATTTTAAGAAATATATTGAGAAGATCGAAAAACTTCCGGATGAAGAGAAGCGTTCGCATATCTTATGGTCTATCTACGAGTTTTTACGTTATTGTTTGGAGTGCATTTACCCTGAGATGAAGAATGAGTATTTAGTAGGTCGAAAAAAAGTGTTCTTGGCGAAAAGAGATACGATAAACCGCTTTAAGAAAAAGATTGATGAAACCAACAAAGAGGTAAGGGGAATTCTAAAACCTTTCTTGTCAAAAGAGAACATAGATAAGAGAACATTTCTTAATAGCCTTCCTCCTCTTAGTTAGATTCTATCAAACTGGTTTACATTCCCTCACTCTCACCTCTTTGGGGTGGTGATGCCCATAATCACTCCGAGGACGATGGACCAGAGGGCGGCGAAGCCTATCTGGTATTCCCTGGGCAAGGAAAAGGTGACCGTATGAGCAGGGATCCAAAACCAGATCAGGGTAAACCAGGCGCTCTTTAACCCGGTAAAGTCCCACCGCCTCATAATGATATTGTCCTCCACCCGGTGAAAGAGCATCATCTGAGGACCGAAAAGGATGTTAACGAAAAGAGAAACGGAAAAAGCCCAGCCAATACCAGCGGAAAAGCCATCGGGAAGAAGGTGATGGGCAATGAGCGCCCGCACAAACCCCTTAATCCCCACGAAGCCGTACTTGATCACCACCCCGAGCACTGCCCAGGCGATGAGCTTTCCCAAAAACTCGAAAGGACCGAACGGGAAAAAGACCCTTTTCCTCCTTATCATCTGGGAGATGATCTCCCCCAGCGTTCCCAGAATGGCGAACTGAATGGCAGAAGAAGTAAGCGGATTGGCAGAAACCCACTGGACATAAAGGTTCATCTTATCCCTCCATAGTTGGTTCTGGTTTGAGGCAAAACAACCTCTTCCTTTACCTCAGCTCCTCGATACTATATCTCGTTTTTAAAGAGCCCCTACGGGCGGATATATACCTGATAGGTATAGGTTAGCACGGTCTCCTCGCCGGGCTTTAGCGGTATCTTCCAGGTGATCAGGGAGTGAGGGTTTAGCCCCTTGAGCTCCTCTGCCATCTTCTTCACCTTGCCGTTATGGCTTACCGTAAGCACCTCGCCGGTGAGCCTCTTCCTCACCTCAATGGTGATCCCCTTCGACTTCAGGTTCCTGATGGTTAGCTTGCCGGAAACGGTCACCAGATCGTAGAGGGGACTACGGATCCCTCCCACTCTCACCCCTCGCTTCCTTGCGGTCTCCTTCTCCTCTGCTTTGGTCTTGATGTCGCTCGCTATCGTCAGCTTGAGGTTGGTCTTCGCTCCCTTCGGGGTGTAGTTGATGATGTCCTGAGCTATTGGCTTCTCCCCACTGATGACGAAGGCAGGGGCGGTGGTCCAGGGATAGCGGGTGGTGTTGCTGAGTTTGATCGAATGCCAGACCACATTCTTCCGCTTCGGCTTGCTGATCCGATACCCCCGTTCATTCACCGCTAAGCCCTGTTCTACATCCCATTCGTAGATGTGCTGGTAGGGGACGAGGGCGGAGAAGAGGTGACAGTAGGCGCGCTCCCTCCTGTTCAGGGTTACCCCTTTCTTTTCATAGAAGAAGAGGTCCTCGGTGGAGGCGCCGGAAAGCCCGCGGATGGCGCCGTAGCCGTAGTCCACGGAGCCAGCACCAGCCTCCGCCGGAGTGGCACTTTGGACCATAAGCTTTGCCGCTCTCACATAATCTGTCCGCTCCTTTGCCCTGGTGAGGTTGGTGATGAACATCGAGAGGGAACGGGTGATATCGATGGGAGAGGGGTGGTTGGCGTAGAGGAAGTTGGGATAGCCCACCACGAGGAAGAGGTCGGCGTTTTTCAAGTCCTCGATGTCGTTTACGATTGCCGCCTTCATCGTGATCCTCGCCTTTTCTTTCCTCTCGATGTTCACTAAGTAGCTCGGGACCCAGGTTATCCCCTTGGCGAGATAGGCGAGGCGAACCCTTACCTTCCTCTTTTTGGTGGTCAATCTCAACCTGATCCTCCGGGTGCTCTCTTTTGCGGGGTAGGTTGAACTGTAGGGACCGATAAACTCAACCTTGGCGATGATGTTTCTCCTCAAGGCGAGGCTTCCCCGCTCGGTTTCGATTATCACTATCTTGCCCGGTGCCTTTTTGATCGTCCCCTCGATTACCTCCCTTCCCGCGGTTAGCCTCACCCTCTTTCCGATGTTGTGTTTGATGAGCTCGTCGATATCGCCTATCTCCCTCTTTTTTTCCTCCTTCAGCCAACAGCTCACCGCCTCCTCGAGGTAGGTGTCCTTGGTCAAGATGGAGATCCAGAAGGAGCCTAAGGTCGCTCTCGGGATGCGGTCGATCACCAGGAAGCCGTCTTTGGGAGTGCCCTCACCCTCCTCGATGAAGAAGCCAAACCCGTTTTTGAAGATGGCGATGGTCTTTGCCTTTGGGCTGATCAGGGATGGGTCGGTCTTTTTCTTTTCCCCCGTCGTGGAAAAAGCGAGCGAGGAGATGAGGAGCAATGTCAGACCAAATATAAATATTCTCCTTTTTCCTTCCTTGTTCATCTTTCCCCCCTTCATTGACATTTCTACCACAGAGGGGATGTTAAGTCAATCGGGATGATTTTTAAAGAACTCTATTATCCTTTCCGGCTTCTCCTTGGCAAGGCTCTGGAGGATGGTGAGTTTTTCCTTTGGTGAAAGCCTTTTTCCCATCTTTTCCTCCTCCCTTCTGAGCCAGGATAGGACCACCTCCTTTTCCTCGCCGTAGGGGGCTAAGTAGGCGTTTATCTGCTCCTCGAGGGAAGGGTTCTCCCCTTGTTTTGGAGGTTTTTCCCCTGAAAGGAGGGCGGAGGCGGTTTTCAGGAATCTTTCCGATCTTATCATCATCCCGTGGGCAGCGGGCGGTGTTTTGAGTTTCTCGATGATCGGTTTTAGTCTTTTGGTTTTACTGGATATCTGGGAGATGACCTGTTCTTTGGGGAGCGACTGCCAGATCTCGAGCTCCTGGAGCCGGTCTTCGAGGGGGTAGGGGGAATCCATCCCCCGGGAGAGGAAGCGCCACCAGTTTTTGATCGTCTCTTGTTCCTCATCGCTGTAGCGGACGAGGTGTCTCTGGATCCTTTGGATGCGCCAGTCATCGGTTGGTTTTTCCTGTTTTTTGTTCATTATTTCTCCCTGAACAATCTATGGGGGCGGTTATCAGGGCTTCATTTAGGTGTTTGTACATCAGGGCGAATTCTTAATAAGGTGGTTGCCCCTTTAATGAACCCCTGGGGCTGGTTAGCCCCCTGGGGCTGGTTAGCCCCCCGGAGCCTTTCTATGAGCGAGTAGGCTTCTCTTATTGCCTCGGGTATGTTTTCTTCTGCTTTTTTTCTCCCCGTTTCTTTCCCTTTTTCCTCGATAGAGTAGGGGAGGTCTCTGTATTTTTTGTTTTCTTCATCTGGGGAGGAGCCCCTCCCTAAGGGGAGGGGCTCCTCCCCTATTCTCTTTCTCTTTCTATTGTCTCTCCCATCTTTTTGATTTTTCTCGACTTGTTGCGATAAATGGTCGCTCAGAGAACCTTTATTTGAAAAATGAGAACCATTTATTGCAATCTGAGAACCATTTAATTTGATTTGGGAACCATTTATTGCAATTTGAGAACCATTTATTGAGCTCGATTCGTTCTTTGGGGGAGCCTTTGTGGGCTTTTCCTCCTTTTTCGGTATTTCGCGCAGGGTTATCAGGAGGTATCCGTTTCTCCCTCGTTTTCGTTTCTCTACGGAGATGAGCCCTTCCTTTTCCAGCCGTTCGATGGCGGAGAGGATGGTGGCTCGGGAGAGGCTCCTTTTTCTTCCCCTTTCTTCATAGCTCGTTTCCTCCTGTAATCCGCGTATGGTGATAAGGTGTTGACCTTTTTTCAGCCTTCGCACCTCGGAATGGGGGTAGGAGAGGGGGAATTGGTAGTTGTTTGCCCTCAGGTGGAGGTAGAGCCATACCTTGGCGCAGGCTGGGGGGAGGTTGCTTATCCGTTCGAGCGCCGGGATATAGCCTTTAATCCATCTTTTTCCACCCATTTCTTGATGAACCCCTGGAGCGGGATAGCTCCTCCGGGGTAGTTACCCCCTGGGGTAGTTACCCCCTGGGGTGGTTACCCCCTGGGGATTCATTTAGGAACTGACCAGTTCCCCAATGATGACGATCCCCAAATGAGCCCCGAGGTGGTAGCCTCCCCATTAATAGGCGGTTTGGGCGGCGTATTTTCAAGCTATTTTATACAGTTAGAGGATATTTTTGTTAAATTCTCCTTAAAACGGCGTTTTTCGAGTTAATTTTCCTTTTTGGCTGACTTCTAAGATCGTCTTCTGTACACTTAGGGGCAAATCCACTTAAGCCAATATTTTTATTGAGAAGGGCTTGAGGGGGTTAGTGTTACCTTTAGACAGGGAAGGAGATGATATGGAAAGTGGTAAAAAAGCAGTAATGGTTTTGGCGATCCTCGGGCTTTTTCTCATCGGGGCGGTCGCCTCCCCGGGGAGCGGGAAGAGCCAGGTGACGAAGAAGATCCAGGTCAAACCGCACTTTCTCTTTCCGGGCGTTCGTCAAGAACATCGGCAAGGGAGTTGAAACATAGGGTTCTCTTTTCACCTACTTCTCTTTCTAAAGGTCGATCTCGAGTTCGTTTTTCTCCTTGGTGAGGAGGTCGGTGGAAAGCTTTGCTTTAGCCTGTTCCTTGAGCAATTGGGCGAGTTCGTCCCTCGCCTCGATGATGAGCGATTCCGGCACTACACCTGCGCCGTCGATGTTGATCACGATCTTCTTGCTCTCCTCGGTGATCTTGGTGAAATCGCCGTTTCTATAGTTCCATTTTCGGCACATAACGGTGAGCGCCTCATCGTCGTAGTAGATCACCTCTCCCTGGTCCGGATGCTCTATTTCATCTTTTCCCAGCGGGGTGAACAGCTCGTTCCCCGAGGCAAATCCAAGGCGCAGGTTCCCCTTCACCTTGGCGATATCGTCTCCTCCGCAGGGGATGAGGTATTTGAGCGAGATGTAGTTGAAGGAGGCGACCACCGAATTGATGAACGGGATCTTGGCTCCCTTTTCTATCCTCTTCAGGAGCGCCTTTATCGAAGGAGGGAACCGGTTTGGATTGGAGCCGAAGCCCCGATGGATCTCGTCCCACGCCTTTATGAACTTGTGCTCGATGTTGTGCTCCTTTGCCCTTCTTTCTATCTCTTTATCGAGCAGTTTTTTTATATTCTCGTTTTCCCTTGCGTTTTCGATATCCTCTACGATGACAAGCCCCCTTTTGAACCCGGGGAACCTATCGAAGATCTCCTTTTCGATGATTATCTTCCTCATCTGCTCCTCCTTCAATTTAACTTCCCCTCGCTTATAGCAAAGAAAGGGAGCCTATGTCAAAGGGAAGGGTTTATTCCTCGGAGCTGAGAATTACTCTAAAGCGTAGAGATGGCAGTCGGTACTTCCAAAATAGATGGTACCGTTAGCCAGGGGGAAAGCCTGAATGTCCAGTAAATATGGATGCTGAACTGGTAATATTCTTTCATACCTTTCACAGGGCACTGCTTTGGCATATTTTATATGCCTCTCACTTTTTCTGATTCGTTTTTCCAAAATTTTCTACAATATTTATCTCTTCTTCAGTCAATCCATACAATTCGTATACCAGCTGGTCAATCTGGCGTTCGTATTCTTTGACTTTTGCCTGTTTTTGCGGATTTTCGAGATAGTCTTCGGATTGGGTGAGGGAGAGGATTTTATTGACTAAGTTAATAAATGGCTGCTGATTTTTAATAGAAATTAGCTTTATTGGTAATTTACCCATATAGTAAGAATCAAAATGCATGGTTCTGACTGCTCTATTGTAAACAAACCAGTAATAAAACCAAGATGCCAACGTAGAATTTATTAATGCAAGAATATATTCATATCGAAATTGGCTTGTAGTTAAGATAGTATTCATAACAGTATCAACTGATAGAAAACCTTGATTGTCCATAGTAGCCATAATGATTATCCTGTCGTATGG
>JAGGZT010000004.1 GCA_021161905.1 Acidobacteriota bacterium
AACAACTCGCGGAATAGCTCCGGTGAGGGGTAAAAGGCAGTAAAGAAAGGGATAAACGCCTTCTTCCCCCGAGACCTTATGACCTTAAACCTCTCCCCAATCCTTCCCACTTTCTCCTCCTATCCTTTCTATTATGTTAAGGTCCTTATCCCCTCTCCCCGAGATATTGATCACCACCAAGCTATCCCTATCAAGTTCCCGGACCAACCTTTTGAGATAAGCCACGGCATGAGCCGACTCAAGAGCAGGGATTATACCCTCCAAGGAAGAAAGCTCCCAGAAAGCCTCCAGCGCCTCCTCATCGGTGACATTATCGAAGCTAACCCTCCCGGTATCTTTGAGGTAACTTAGCTCAGGTCCCACCCCAGGGTAGTCCAAACCGGCTGAGATCGAATGGGTGGGCAAGACTTGACCCTCCTCATCCTGAAGGAGGTAGGAATAGGAACCATGAAGAACCCCCGGCGTTCCCCGGCAAAGGGTAGCCGAATGCTCTCCTAACTTCTCTCCTCTTCCCCCTGCCTCCACTCCGATCATCTTCACCTTCTCCTCGCCAAGAAATGGATGGAAGAGACCGATGGAGTTCGACCCTCCACCCACACAGGCGATGAGAAAGTCGGGCAATCTCCCCTCAAGGGAGAGGATCTGCTCTTTCACCTCCCGTCCGATCACTGACTGGAAATCCCTCACCATAGTGGGATAGGGATGGGGACCGACAATTGAGCCTATCAGATAATGGGTGGTCTTCGCATTGGTCACCCAATCCCGTATCGCCTCGTTAATCGCCTCCTTCAGTGTTCGAGAACCGGCTTTTACCTTTATGATACGAGCACCCAGTATCCTCATCCGCAGTTGATTGGGCGCCTGCCTTGCATAATCCTTCTCCCCCATATAGATGACACACTCGATCCCAAGAAGGGCACAGGCAGTGGCAGTGGCTACACCGTGTTGTCCTGCTCCTGTCTCCGCCACTATCCTTTTCTTCCCTAACCTCTTGGTCAGAAGCGCCTGTCCCAGGCAATTGTTGATCTTGTGGGCACCGGTATGGCAGAGATCCTCTCTTTTGAGGTAGATCTTGCATTTGTATTTCTCGCTCAAGTTCCTCGCGAAATAAAGTGGCGTGGGCCGACCCACATAATGGGTGAGATAGTACTGAAACTCCTTAGAAAAAGATGGATCGTCCTTGGATTCAAGGTACGCCTGCTCAAGCTCGAGAAGGTTCTCCATCAAGGTCTCAGGGACAAACCTCCCACCAAAAACACCGAATTTACCTAACTCCTTTGAAGATCCCATTTCCTCACCTTTAGGATGAATTCCTTTAACTTATCGGGGTTTTTAACTCCTTCTTTCTCCTCTACCCCACGACAAACATCGACCCCGTAAGGGGAAACCCTGGAAAGGGCGAACTCCACATTCTCCGGAGTCAACCTCCCTGCCAGGATCACCCTCCCCCACCTTCCCGCTTCCCTGGCAACATCCCAATCATAGCCGAGGGCAAAATCGCCTTTGGGGAGGTCCAACATAAAGAAGGGAAGACGAAACCTCCTGATTTCCTCTAAAACCTTACTTCCGCCAACCTTGAAAACCTTGATCCCCCTCTTCCCAAATGCCTTGAGGTAGGATACATCCTCCTCCCCATGGAACTGCGCCAGATCGAGAAGACAATACTCCATAACCTCCCTCACCATAGAGAGCTCCTCGTTCATAAAAACACCGACGGTGTAAACGAACGGCGGAAGCTCTAACACCATCTCCCTCACCCTTTCCGGGGATACCCTCCGTGGGCTTGGGGCGAAGATGAACCCCAAAGCATCGGCACCGGCATCTACCGCCATAAGCGCATCCTTGAGATTGGTGATCCCACAGATCTTGATCTTAGTCATCCCTTCCCCCTCAGCGCGGAACAAAATGACCTAAGCTTCTTCCCGGGATCGGCTGCCTTTACCAAAGCCTCTCCAATGAGAAATCCATCGGCTCCAAGTCCCCGGTAAAAAACGAGGTCCTCTTCTTTCCTGATCCCGCTCTCCACTATCTTCACCTTAGAACTGGATATCAGAGGGAGGAGCCTCCTCGACACATCGAGATCCACCTCAAAGGTATTCAAGTCCCTGTTATTTATGCCGACTACCTCTGCGGAAGCATCAAGGGCTTTTAACAACTCTTCTTTGGTATGAACCTCTACCAAGGCTTCCATCCCCAATTCCCTGGTGAGATTTAGAAGATCCTCAAGCCTCTTCCGGGAAAGAAGAGCAGTGATCAAAAGCAATGCATCTGCACCGGCAAGCTTTGTCTCTACGATTTGATACTCATCGATGATGAAATCCTTTCTCAGAATAGGAACCTTAATGAATCCCTTCAAGTCTTGAATATCCTTCAACTGCCCACGGAAATATCTCTCCTCGGTTACCACCGAGATTGCCGAAGCACCGTTAGCCTGATATACCTCTCCTAACTCCTTGACCTCGCCTTCAAAAAGAACGCCCTTCGAGGGGGAAGCCCTCTTTATCTCGGCGATGATCCCGCCTCCCGAACGAATAGCTTCGGATAAAGAAAGAGGGTGAGAAGTGGTTTTCTCAGCCATTCGCAACAATCGAAAAAAGGGCAACCGCCTCTTCTTCTCTTCAATGAGCTCTCTCTTTATCTTTGTCATCTCCTTTAAGAACTCAATCATTCCTTCCTCCCTTGGCGAAGGAAATGAACTGGGAGAATAATCTCAGAGCCTTGCCGGAATCGATAGACTCTTCCGCCATCTCCACCCCTTCCTTTATGTCCCTCGCTCTACCCGAGACAAAGATAGCTGCTCCCGAGTTCAATAGAACTATATCCCTTGTCGGTCCCTTTTCTCCCTTCAATACCCGGTGAAGGAGCTCTACATTCTCCTTAACCGAATAGGCTTTTATAGAAGCTAAGGGGACACTCTTGATGGCGAAAGCCTCCGGGACGATCTCTACCTCCTCTATCCTCTCCTCGGTTACCAGAAGGCCCCGGGTGGGTGCGCTAATGGAAATTTCATCCAAACCATCAAGGGAATGAACGATCAACGCCTTCTCCGTTCCCATAAGCTTCAGCGCCTTCGAAATCGGCATCATAAGATCGGGAGAGTAAACGCCCAACAACTGCCTCTTGACCCTCAAAGGATTGGCTAAGGGACCGATTATGTTGAATATGGTCCTTACCCCGATCTCTCTCCTCGGCTGAAGGGCATACTTCATCGCAGGATGGAACCGGGGAGCAAAAAGGAAGCCAAAACCGATCTCGTCGATAGCCTGAGCCACCTTCTCCGGGGAAAGATCGAGATCAACCCCTACCGCTTCTAAAAGATCGGCACTCCCGCATCTGCTTGAGACAGAACGATTACCATGCTTTGCCACCTTTACCCCAGCACCAGCAGTTACAAATGAAGAGATGGTGGAGATGTTGAAGGTAGAACGACCGTCTCCCCCGGTTCCACAGAGATCGATCAGGTCCTCGCTTTTTGTCTCGATCTTCACCGCCTTTTTCAAAACACCCTTTACACTGCCGACGATCTCCTCGATGCTCTCCCCTTTCATTCGGAGGGCAATGAGAAAGGCGGCGATCTGAACCGGGGTGGTCTTATTTGACATAATCTCGTCCATCACCCCCTCCGCCTCAGCCGAAGCCAGACTCTTTCTCTCCAAGAGAGCGGATATCGCTTCTTTGATCATAATCCTCCCTCCTAACCAACCAGTTGGAGAAAATTTCTCAAAATCCTTTTACCTTCCCTGGTGAGAAAGGATTCCGGGTGGAACTGAACCCCTTCCACCCTTTTATCCTTCAGCCTTATTCCCATAATCTCCCCCTCCTCGGTGTAAGATGAGACTTCGAGAGAGGGGGGAAGAGACTCCTCCTCAACCAAAAGGGAATGGTATCTGGTAGCTATGAAGGGGTTTTTCACCCCCTCGTAGAGCGTCTTCCCATCGTGGTAGATCTCCGACAGCTTACCGTGCATCACCCTATCCGCTCTCTTCACCGTTCCACCAAAGGTATAGGCAATGCACTGATGACCCAAACACACCCCCAATATGGGGATTTCCCCGGCAAACATCTTTATCAACTCGTTGGAGATACCGGCTTCCTTCGGGGTCTTGGGACCAGGAGATATGACCAGGTAATTCGGTGAGAGCCTCCTCGCCTCACGGAGGGAAATCTGGTCATTCCTCCTCACTACTACCTCTTCGCCAAGCTCCATAAAAGCCTGAGCCAAATTGAAGACGAAGGAATCGTAATTATCTATTAGTAAGATCATCCTCCCCCTCCGATAGCTTTATCGCTTGATATAATCCCTCCATTTTGTTCAAGGTTTCCCAATATTCAGCCGAAGGATCGGAATCCGCCACAATCCCCGCCCCAGCCTGGAGGTAATACCTCCCCTGCTGATAGACGATCATCCTGATGGCGATGCACATATCCATATTCCCATCGAGCCCGAAATAACCGAGAGCGCCAGCATAAGGACCCCTTCTCATCCCCTCTAACTCCTCGATGATCTCCATCGCCCTTATCTTGGGGGCGCCGGTCACCGTTCCCGCGGGAAAGGCGGCTCTGAAGAGATCCAAGGCGTCAAATCGCGGGTCTATCCTCCCGATAACTTCGGAGACGATGTGCATCACATGGGAGTACTTCTCCAGCTTCATCCGCTCCTTCACCTCTATGGAATGAGGGAGACACACCTTGCCCAGATCGTTCCTTGCGAGATCAACAAGCATTACATGTTCTGCGATCTCCTTCTCGCTTTGGAAAAGCTCCTTTTCTAATTCCTTCTCCTCCTCGGGAGTTTTCCCTCGGGGTCTCGTTCCAGCAATGGGGTGAACCGAGGCTATTCCCTCCCGTAATTTGGCTAATGCCTCGGGCGAGGAGCCAATGAGCTGAAAATCATCGAAATCCAAGAAAAACATATAAGGCGAAGGATTAATCGTCCTCAACGCACGATAGATCTCGAAAGGCGGAGCGGAGGTCTCTCCAGTAAATCTTTGCGATAAAACCACCTGAAAAACATCCCCGGCTAATATGTATTCCTTTGCCTTTTTAACCAATCCCTCGAAATCGCCTTGGCTAATATTCCCCTTAGGTCTTTTTGATTTCTCTCGCTTCCTGAGTTTGCCTCTCAGATCCAAGAACCGATTAAGAGCAGTTTTTATCTCCTCTATCCTCTTAAAAACCGCTTCTGAAGCCTCTCTCCTATCCGTGAGGGTGATTATCTTCACACTGTGAGTGATATGATCGAATACTACGATATCCCTCATAAGGGAAAGAACACCTTCGGGTAAAGGCAGGCCATCGGAAAGATCAAGTTTAACCGGCTCGAAGAACCTGACTATGTCGTAGCCCAGATATCCTACCCAACCGCCGATTAAAGGAGAAAGCTCTGGTTTGGGAAGAACCTCATAGGAAAATACAACCCTCCGCAGCTTCTCCAAAAATTCTTGCGGCTCAGAATTGACCCTACCGCCATCTACGAAAATTTTTCCTTCGTCGATTCTGATCGTGGAAAGAGGATTCAACCCGATGAAGGAATAACGACCAAGCTTCTCCCCCTTTTCCACGCTCTCCAAAAGGAACTTAGCGCCGAGCCCTCTCAACTTCAGGAAAGCGGAAACCGGGGTCTCCAAATCAGCGACGATCTCCTTCCAATAAGGGAACAATTCCACCTTTTTCATCTCAAGCTCCTTGTTCCTCAGAATAAAAAAAGACCCACTCATCCTTTCTCAGGATCAGTGGGTCTGTTAAGGGGGAAGAATCCTTACAGACCCACCCTCTTAAACCACCAATAATAGGTGTAGTAAGGGTGGATCGTACCTAAAACCTCTATCTTTTTACTTCCCCCTATATTACCCATTGCAGGCATTATTTTAATCAAGAAAACCCACTTGTCAACCCCTAAATTTTGATCGATTATTTATAAAACAGAAGCACTAACTTCTCTCATATATCAATAACTTAATTTTAACGGTTTACTGGCGATGAGCGCTTCTTATCTTCCATCTTAAAGTCAAGTTAGGGGAGATCATCCATATTAGCCCTCAATCTTGTAGAGGGCATAACGGTAGCCCCGTTCGTAATACTCGGCTATCAATTTAAGCTTAAAGTTTTCCAGGATGTAACGGCAAAATTTGTTCTGCTCCGGATCGTTCACATTGCACCAGAAGTTGTAGTGGAAATATATCCCCCCGCGAAACCGTTTTAACTTACTGGTAATGAAGGTTCTATTATTGAACACGAGGTAAGCCTGAGCGGAGCTCCTTTTAAAGAGGAGGAACATATTGGGATTGTGGGTGATGATCAGTGAATTATCGGGAACCATTCGGGCAAATTTCTTGGCGTATAGGTAGTCCATCCGGGCACCCCAAGCCTCCTCGCCAACCGCCCTCACCAACGGCAGAAACCAGGTAAAGGCAAAGACGGTTATCACCAGGGGAACCCATTTGAGTCGTCCTCCCTTAAGCCTCTCCTGAAGGAGGGAGAGTCCGAGACCGGAAAGAACCGCAAGAGGAGCGTAGGAAAGAAGGGAGAAACGGACATCAGCTCCATATCGATAGCTCCCGGCATAAAAGGGAATAAATATCCCCCAGAAGAGGAGAAACCAACCGAAAGGAAGAAACTTTGCCCGCCATCTTTTTCCAAAGAAGAATCCCACTATAGCCAGAATGCTGAACAAGACCGGGAACCAGTGATTATCAAAGTAAAACCAACCGTTGGTTCGGAGGTTATAGTGCACATAGCTGAGGGCGAATTTAGGACCCCTGCTTCCCCAGGGCTCCCCGCCAACGGCAATGATATGAGCCAAGTGAGGGATGATTAAAAAGAAGGAAATCACTCCCATTTTGTAGATTCTCGACCTTATAAGCTCAGCAGGAGCAAGAAGAAGAATAGCTATTCCGAAAACGAGGATAAGGAGAAACGATTCCGGACGGAACTGGCAGGCAAAAGGGAGAAGAACGAAGGCGAGAAAAAGAAGGGAGTTTTTTCTCTCCTTAAGGTAGAAGACAAGAAATAAAAGGGAGAAAACAGCAAGGGAAGCAGCTGAAGGTTCAACCGCGGTGGTGTTTGACCAGAGGAGATTCTCCGGAATAAGAAGATAGATGAGGGCAGAATAAATGCCGACCAAGAAGCTGTCGAAAAGGAGATAGGAGAGCAAAAACACACTCAAAACAGCAAGACTGAAGAGGAGATTATTCAGGATATAGCCATAGATCTCGTTATCGCCAAAGATCCTGAAAAAAAGCTCACCAAATAGGGATAGCCATATGGCTCCTTATTATATTCTCCACTGAAACACTTAAACTCCCCATATTCGTATGTCCCGTAATTGCACATCTGGGCTCTCTTGAGGTGGGCGAGGTTCTGAGCGACATTGAGGTATATCGTCTCATCATAGTAGATTCGGTGAATGCGAGGAGGAAGAAAAAGAGACATCAAGAATGAGCCGAGTACCAAAGCGAGGATTACATATCGTTCCTTCCTGGAGAATGAGATAAAGAGTCTCTTTATATGATCGAAGCTAATGATTATTCCAACGATGATGAGAACGAAGTTCACCTCAAGAACGATGGGGATGATGGTCTTCAACTCCTCCTTTATCCGATGGGGGTTTCCCGAGGACAAAAGAAGAAGAAAGAAAAATACGCCAAGAAAATAAAGCAGGACAAAAATGAAAAATCTTATCCCTTTTTTTATCAAGCCCTTCTTTCCCTCCATTACTCACCCTCCCCTCTTTATTCACCAAAGACCAAGAAATCACCGATTGCAAGGCAATCGCATCCGGTACGGACGAAGGTAGAAACAGCATCTTCAGGGGAGCAAACAATGGGCTCCCCATGGATATTGAAACTGGTATTCAAAACGACGGAAAGACCGGTAAGCTCCTTTACATAGCGCAGAAGCTTCCCGTAGCGGGAGTCCTCCTCGCAGACGATCTGGGGGCGGCAGGAAAGATCGATGCTTATCACCCCCTTCAGCCTGTTCTTCATCTCCTCCTTTATGATGTAGGCAAAGGTCATAAATCTATCGGGACGCCCTTTCAAATTCTTGAAGCATTCCTTTGCATCCTCCACAAGGAGAGAGGGGCAAAAAGGCTGGTACCAAACCCGTTTTTTGAGCCTAAGGTTCAAGGCGTCCTTTATCTCAAGGGAATCGGGACGAGCGAGGATGCTCCTTCCCCCAAGAGCACGAGGTCCTACCTCCATCCGTCCCTGAAACCACATCACGATGTTTCCCTCTTTAATGAGCTCAGCCACCCTCCTCTCTATGTCCTCTACCCGCTGGTAATTCAACCTATGCCGTTTCAAGACTTCCTCTATCTCAGAAGGTGAGTAGTCCGGTCCTAAAAAGAGGTTCTCCAATCGATAGGAAGAGACCCCGTTAAGCTGATAATTAAGGTAAAAAGCTGCCCCAAGAGCAAGCCCTCCATCAGCCATATGGGGAAATACATAGCAATCGGAGACTTCAGGAAGGTCCCTTATCTTCATATTCAGCTTGATGTTCGAGGCAACACCACCGGCAAAGGCAACCCGTTTAAGCGATGTCTCCCCTATCGCATTTCTCACCAACTCAAGCACCTTGACCTCGATCGTCCTCTGAGCCATATAGGCAAACTGCTCTGGCGGGAAACACCAAAGAACCCTCCGAAGCTCCTTGAGCATCCCCAACGAGGAATAACGCGCCTTTACCTTAAGACCCTCCACCTTGAAAAAGTCGAGCAAGGGGTTTTTATCATCGGGCACTGGATAGGCATAATCGGCAAGCGCCATAACCTTCCCTTCATCCTCAAGCTCCCTCATATGGAGGAGGTTGGTTACATGCTCGAAGAAGATACCGAGGGAATCCTTACCTGAAATGAAGGAGAGAGGGCGAAGCTTCCCCTCTTCAAATACGCTCACCGTTCCTGAAAGCCCGTCTCCAATCCCATCGATGGTGAGAACAAGGGCACTATCGAACCCACTGGTGAAGGCAGCTCCTGCGGCATGGGCTAAGTGGTGATTCACGAAGTAAAGCCTGAAGTCAGAAAAACCAAGCCTTCTAAGCGCCTTCTTGATGGGGATGCCTCCGATCCATCTGTAGATGGGAAGGGGACCGAGTTCAGTCAACCTGTATTTAGCTCGCTTCTTGATACCAGAGAAAAGGCTTGGCTGTTTCTTCCTCCTCCTTATCAGGTAATACTCCTCCTTAAAGGAAGGGAAAACGCGAGCCAATGTCTTTGCAAAATCGGAGGTGGAGATAGCGATATGCTTTATCTCCTCTGGATCGAGGGCAAGGCGTTCGAAGATCATCCTTATCGAACGCTCGGGAAAGGAGACCTCGAGCTTTCTCCTCGTCAGCCTCTCCTCATTTATAGCGAAGAGGACCTCATCTCCGCGGATAAGAGCGGCACCGGAATCGTGCCCGTCCCAGATACCGAGAATATACATCGATCATTCCTCCAATTTTTAACCGAGGATATCGGACAGCTTCCTCAACAAACGCGAAAAAATACTCCTTCTCGCGCTCCTCAAAATCCCGAAAAAAACCCGGGGCTGAGAGTAAAACCTTCGATACGCCCTTCTCCTAAATTTAACGCAATCACTACGGGAAAAACCGGGAAGCTCCATCACCGCCTGATGCTGACTGAACTCGGAAAATTCTCCCTTTATCCAACCCTCCTCGGTGGCGATGGTATAGAGCTCGGAGCCGGGAAAAGGGGCGGCACAATAAAACTGGGCGAAATCGAGCCCCAAGGACTTAGAAAAAGCGATCGTCTCCTCTGCGGTATCCCTCGTTTCTCCGGGAAGACCGATGATGAAGTGTCCCACCACCTCAAGACCTGCCTCCTTGGCTAACCTCACCGCTCTTTCTATATCCTTTCTCGCTATCCCCTTCTTCGCCCTTCTCAATACCTCCTCGCTCGCCGACTCTATCCCGTAGCTTATCATAAAACAACCTGCCCTTCGCATCAGGGTAAGGAGCTCCTCATCCACCGTATCTACCCTGCTGTTTGCTGCCCAGCTTATATCGAGCCCATTATCGATTATTGCCTGACAAAGAAGAGAGGCATACTCCCTATCGATGGTGAAGGTATCCGCCCAGAAGAGAAAATCCCGCACCCCGTACCGGGCGATATCGTTTTCTATCTCCGAAATCACCCGGGGGACCGACCGTTTACGCACCTTCTTCCCATAATAAACACCAGTGGTACAAAAGGTGCACGGGTAAGGACATCCACGAACAGGGGCGACGATTAGAAACCGCCTTTCCTCCAGGGGAAGCCGATAACTATCGAGGTTCACCAGATGCCAGGCTGGATCGGGTAGAGCATCGAGGTCTTCGATAAACCCTCGCTGGGGGTTATGAACGATCTCCCCCCTCCTTCGATAGCTTATCCCTCTAACCTTTGATGGTTCGTGCCCCTGAGAAAGTGTCTCCACCAGCTCCTTCGCCGTCTCCTCTGGCTCATTCCTGATGACGAAATCGAGCGCTTCTTCCCTAAGGCATTCAGCAGGAAGGGCGGTAGGATGGGTACCGAAGATAGCGGTACGACAGCGAGGGACCACTTCCTTTATCATCCTCGCCAGAGCAAGGTCGTTCTTGATAGTGGGGGTCGCGGTTGACCAAATAGAGATGTTAGGGGAAAAATGAGCGATAACCTCTCTCAGCCTATCGAAAGAAACACCTTCTGCCGGGCAGTCGATGAGTTTAACCTGATGTCCCGCCTGCTCGAGGAGAGAAGCGACCATCGCCAGGGAAAGGGGAGGCCAAAGGACAGTCCACATACTCTGTTCCTGGGTGCACCTGCCCTCTCTGATAAACTTCCCTTCCGCCGGGGGATTGAGCAAAAGTATCTTCATTTCGGGAAAGATTGTAACTCAAATCTTTGACTAAAAGAAAAGATATTTTATAAGCGAATAAACATAACGAAACCAGACCCTTGAGAGACGGATGTTAGAAACTCCGTACCTTCGCTTATACTCATGAGCAGGAACCTCAGCCATCCGGTAGCCCTTTTTCAATGTCTTTATTATCATCTCCTGCTCTATGGTGGAGATGTTCTCCTTTAGGTCGAACTTCTTGAGGACTTCGGTCCTTATTGCTCGAAATCCATTCTGGCTTTCGCTAAGCCTCACCTTGAACCGCCAATTTATGCAGGCGATGATGAAAGAACTTCCCATCAAGCGGAGACATTCATCGAAGGTACCGTGAAGCTCGTTCGAGCCGCCCAGGAGCCGAGAGCCTGAGACATGATCCGCCTCTTTCTTTAGGATCGGTTCCACAAGCCTCGGGATATCATCTGGATCATGAGAGCCGTCAGCGTCCATAAAAACGGTAATCTCTGTTCTTATATGGGGAATCGCGCTTCGTATGGCATCGCCCTTTCCTCTTCGGTTATCCCTTATTACCTTTGCTCCCTTAGCAAGGGCGATGTTATAGGTATTGTCGGTGGAATGACCATCAACTACGATTACCTCACAGGCGTAATCCTTCACCCGCTCGATAAGCTCACCTATGGTTCTCTCCTCATTCTTCGCCGGTATTACAAACCGTTATTGATTTTCTTACTGCCTCTTCCACCTTTTTATTATAACCGAAGGAGAAACGGCTCTCAAAACCATTTCTCCATAAATGGAGCAGAAGAGTTCTTATTTCCCTATTTTTATAGTAGAATAGCTAATTAAGGAGGTAAAAGATGAGGAGACGAGGTTTAATCATAGCGATTTTTCTCCTATTCCTCATCCCCTTGCTCTCGATAGCTGGGGAGAGGGTTATTGCCATCAAAGGGGGTAAAATCTATACCGTAACCAAAGGAACGATAAAGAACGGGACCATTCTCATAAAGGGGAAAAAGATCGTAGCGGTTGGCAGGAATATCAGAATCCCTCAGGAAGCAGAGATCATAGACGCCAAGGGAAAAGTCATCACTCCGGGCTTGGTGGATGCCCATTCCCACTTGGGCTTAGGACCGAGTGGAGGAGTAACCGAGGACAACGAGATGACCGACCCTGCCACCCCGCAACTGCGGATCATCGACTCGATAAACCCTTACGGCGAGGAACCGGACAAAGGTTGTTTCAGGAAAGCCTTAGCCGAGGGGGTAACCACCGTGATCTGCCGTCCGGGGAGTGGAAATGTCATCGGGGGGCAGGCAGCAGCGGTAAAGACCTATGGAAAGACAGTGGACGAGATAATAAGGAACTTCCCCTGCGATATGAAGATGGCGATGGGAAGAAAGAAGGGGACGGGCGGTTACCCGATGACCAAAATGGGCACCGCCTACATCATCAGGAAATACCTCCTCTTGGGAAGGGAATATCAGAAAAAACTTGAGGAATACGAGAAAGAGAAAAAGAAAAACCCAAAGGCAAAACCACCGAAGCGAGACCTCAAGGCAGAAGCGATGGCACTCGTCACCTCGGGGAGACTTCCAGTACACATCCATGTAATTGATGCCAATGACATAATGACCATCGTCCGGATAGCAACCGAGTTCGGTCTAAAAGATGTCTCCTTAGGACATGCGGAGGAGGCATACAAGGTGGCAAGAGAACTCGCCAAACACAACATCAAGGTGGTGGTTGGTCCCCGGGTCATCGTCTATGATGATGAGAACCATTTGATAGACCTCGCTGAATACCTTAGGAAGGCGGGAGTTGAGGTCTCCATTATGACCGATGCCGATGTGGTTCAACAGGAGTACCTCCGCTATCAGGCAGCTCTTGCGGTAAAGTACGGTATGCCCTACGAGGAGGCTCTCCGTGCCATCACCCTTAATCCAGCGAAGCTCGCCGGCGTTGCCGATAAGGTAGGAAGCATCGAGCCGGGAAAACTGGCTGATATCGTCATATTCTCCGGCGATCCCTTCGATGTATTGAGTGGGGTGGAAAAGGTCTTCATCGAAGGGAAACTTGTCTATAAAGCAAAATAAGGGGAGAGTAAAATGAGAGTTAAAGAATTGAAAATAATCGCGGCAATCCTATTCCTTTTCTCCCTCATTGCATATCCCTCCGAGAGAGCGACGGTCATTATTGGGGGGAAGGTGATCACCGTGACCAAGGGGATCATAGAGAAGGGGAAAATAGTAATTAGAGATGGGAAGATCGTCGCGGTAGGGAAAAATGTGAAGATACCAAAGGGAGCGATGAGGATAGATGCGAGGGGAAAGGTGATCCTTCCCGGTCTCATCGAGGCGGATACTACTCTCGGCTTGGGAGGAATGAGAGGAGGAGACGCCAACGAGGCGACCAAGCCAAACACCGCTGAGCTCTCGGTACTCGATGCCATCAATCCCTTCGACAAGAACATTGAGCGCGCCCTGGCGGGCGGAATAACCACTGCCCTCATCAATCCGGGGAGAATAAATGTTATCGGAGGCCAAGGAGCAGTGGTAAAGCTCTCAGGGAGAACGGTATCGGAGATGGTACTTTTAGCTCCTGCTGGAGTAAAGTTCTCCTTAGGCGAAGGACCCAAATTCTACTATGGGAAGAAGGGACGTCTTCCCTCTACCAGAATGGGGGCTGCCTATATAGTAAGGAAGGCTCTCCTCGATGCCAGGGATTATCTAAAGGAATGGGAGGACTATCAAGAAGCGAAGAAGGAGGGGAAAGACGCTAAAGAACCGAGAAAGAATCTCTCGCTTGAGCCATTGGCTAAACTCTTAAAGGGTGAGTTAACCGCCTATATCGAATGCTACCGAGCTGACGACATTATGACCGCCCTGAGGTTGATCGATGAGTTCAAAATTAAAAAGGCAGTCCTCGTTGGGGTAAGCGATGGGTACTTGGTAGCTGATGAGATCGCAAAGAGGAAGGTGCCGGTCATCATCACCCCAGCAGGGGTAGAACCTCATAGGATGGAGACGGAGCGAATAAACATAAAGAACGCCGCCATTCTCCACAAGGCAGGGGTAAAGGTTATCCTCCACGCTTCTTATTCTATGGGGGTCGGGGCGGTAAGGGAGCTCCCCCTCCTCTCTGCCTTCGCTATAAAAGGCGGGCTTCCCCGAGAAGAGGCGCTTAAAGGGATAACCATCTATCCCGCAGAGGTCCTTGGGGTAAGTGATAGGATTGGAAGCATTGAGCCAGAGAAAGATGCCGATCTCGTTATCTTTTCGGGAGATCCCTTCTTCTATCGTAGCCGGGTGGAAAAGGTTCTGATAAACGGGAAAATAGTCTACTCTTTAAAATAAGGAGAGAGGGAATCCCCCCTCTTTTCCTTTCCGTTAAAGACCATTTTTCGTTGTTAAGGGGCTTTCCTATGAGGTATAATTGTTTGTTTAACACAAAATACCTGTAATCCCATAATCAAGGGAGGTAGCCTATGAAATATAGGTCTATTTTGGTAGCGACTCTGGCGATCATCCTCCTCCCCTTGTGGCTGATGGCTCAGAACCTCTACATAAAGGGAGGGACGATCATCACCGTCACCAAGGGGACAATTAAAGGAGGAGCCATCCTTATCAAAAAAGGAAAGATCGCTGCGGTGGGGAGGAATGTTAAATGTCCTCCCGGGGTAAAGGTGATTGATGCTAAAGGGAAATACATCATCCCAGGGATAATCGACGCCCATTCCCATATGGCACTTGACGGCGATATTAACGAAGCGACCAACCCAGTTACTGCCGAAGTAAGGATGAGGGATGCCATCGACTTTGACAATCCGGTGATCCTCCAGGCGCTCGGTGGAGGGGTGGCGGCGGCAAAGCTGATGCATGGAAGCGCCAATGTAATCGGCGGTCTCAATGTAGTGGTAAAGCTCAAATGGGGGAAACCACCTGAAGAGTGGTTTATCCCTGACGCCCACAAACAACTTAAGATGGCTTATGGTGAGAACCCAAAACGGGTCTATGGTTCCCGAGGACAAATGCCCTCGACCAGAATGGGGAACGCTTATGCGCTGAGGAACGCAATGATCCAGGCGAAGGAGTATATGAGGAAGTGGGCGGAATATGAAAAGGCAAAGAAAGAGGGAAAAGATGCCAAGAGGCCGAAACGGGATTTGAGGCTCGAGACCTTAGCCGATCTCCTTCGGGGTAAATACACCGTCGATTTCCATTGCTATCGTGCCGATGGGATCGCCAACCTCCTTTCGATAGCTGATGAGTTCGGTTTCCGGGTAGAGGTGTTGAGCCATGCCCTCGAGGGATATAAGATCCCGGATATAATAAAAAGTCATAACGCATCGGTCTCCACCTTTGCTGACGGCTGGGGTTATAAGATGGAGGCGTTCGATGGCATACCCTATATGGTACCCCTTCTCTTCCGTTACGGGGTAAATGTACTGGTAAGCTCGGACTCGGACAACACCATCAGAAGGCTCTATATAGAGGCCTCCAAGGCGATGAAGTACGGCGACCTCACCCCTGATGAAGCACTTAGGTTGATAACTATAAACCCAGCAAAGGCGCTTGGGCTCGACCACCGGATGGGAAGCATCGAGGTAGGCAAGGATGGAGATATCGCCATCTTCGACCGCCATCCAATGGATACCTTTACCAAATGCGTGATGACCATCATCGAGGGCGAGGTTTACTTCGACATCAACAAATATGCTTCCTCTCCTAAATGATGGAGGAATAAGATGAGAACAAATAAACTATCAAAAACGCTGGTGCTTATCGCCTTTTTCTTTCTTCTTGCTACAAGCACCTTTGCTGACGAGAAGCCGATCCTGATCAAGGGAGGTACTATCGTCCCCGTGACCAAACCCATCATAAAGAAGGGAGACATCCTCATAAAGGATGGAAAAATCGTCCAAATGGGAAGAAGGATCAAAGCGCCCCGCGGAGCCAGGGTGATAGACGCAAGAGGGTTATACATCTACCCCGGGATGATCGACGCCTACAGTAGCCTGGGAATGGTTGAGGTAGGAAGCGTTTCCGCCACTGTGGATACCAACGAGACAACGAAAAAGATAACCCCCTTCCTCTCGGTGCTCGATGCCATCGATCCCGACTCTGCTCCGATAGGGGTAACCCGGGTAAACGGAATAACCACCGCTCTGGTATCTCCTGGCGCAGCCAACCCAATAGCGGGCAAAGCAGCGGTGATCGATCTTGCCGGGCGCACCGTTGACGAAATGGTTTTGGCGCCGGATGTAGCGATGATCTTTTCCTTCACCAAAGGTAGCAGGGGCTACGGAAGCAGGGGAAGAGGGGGATATCCCTCAACGAGAATGGGGATTGCTGCTCTAATCAGACAAACATTGATCGATGCGGAAGACTACCTTAAAAAGATCGAAACCTGGGAGAAAAAGGGAAAAAAGGGACCGAAGCCACCGAGAAATACCACCTATGAGGCGCTCATACCGGTATTAAAGGGAGAGATGCCCGTCATCGCCAATGTGCGGGAGGCAAGGGAGATAAGGGTGGCGCTCGAGATAGCCGATGCCTTCCATCTCAAGCTCATCCTCTTAAATGCCAATGAATGCGACAAAATGATAGAAAAGATCAAGGAGCGGAATATCCCCATCCTTCTGGGAAACATCTTCACCAATCCCGATGAAACTCAGCCCTACGACTTCTACTACAAGCTACCCCTCAGGCTCTATCGAAACGGCATCAAGTTCGCCATCTTCGTCGGCGGTGCCCATTCGGTGAGGAACCTTCCCTACTCCGCAGCGGTGGCAGTCGCTTACGGACTCCCCTATGAAGAAGGGTTAAAGTCGATAACCATCTATCCGGCGGAGATATTGGGGATCGCTGACAAGGTGGGAAGCATCGAGAAGGGCAAGATCGCCAACTTGGTAGTCTGGACCGGGGATCCCCTTCAGGTGAGATCGCGGGTAAAACATCTGATCATCAAAGGGAAGCTCGTCCCCCTCACCAACCACGATACCGAGCTCAGGGATAGGTATCTCCACCTCTACAAACATTTAAAGATAAAACTCCATTAATGGGGAGGGACCGATGAAAAAGGCTAAAGTAACCCTTATCGCCTTAGCTCTTCTTTTCTCCCTTCTTCTCTCCCCCGCCTCTTCCAAAGACGAAGGGATAATCGCCATCAAGGGGAAGATCGTTTATACCGCTTCAGGTGCTCCCATCAAAAACGGGGTAATCCTGATCAAGGGAGGAAAGATCATAAAGGTAGGATCGAGGCTAAAAATACCAAAGGGCGCGGCCGTCTATACCGCTAAGGTGGTGATGCCTGGGTTGGTCGAGGCTCACTCCCACTTTGCGGTGATGTCCGACGCCAACGAGGCCACCAATCCCATCACCCCCGGGATGAGGGTATCGGATGCGATAAACATCAGCGATCCTTATTTCTATTATCCTCTCTCAGGTGGAGTGACCACCATCGTAACAAGACCGGGAAGTGCCAATGTGATCGGAGGATTAAGCGCAGCTCTCAAGCTAAAGCACAATGTCCCTCTTGATAAGATGATCATCAAGGATCCCTGCGACTTCAAGATGGCGCTCGAAGGGAATCCGATAGGCGTTTACGGAAGACGGGGAAGGATGCCAGCGACGATGATGGGATGCTATTACCTTGCCCGCAAGACCTTCCTCAGGGGCCAGGAATACATCAAAAAGTGGGAGAAATACGAGAAAGAGAAGAAGAAAAACCCAAACGCCATACCGCCGAAGCGCGATCTCGCCTTAGAGGCGGTAGCGATGGCGCTTAAGCGAGAGATACCGGTTCACATCCACACCGCAAAGGCGAACGAGGTGGATGCTGGCCTTCGCCTTTTTGACGAATTTCATCTTGACGGGAGCTTTGCCCACGCCTATTGGGGCTATCTTATCGCCGATGAATTGGGGAAGAGGAAGGAGGTCCTCGTCCTTGGTCCGGAGATGTTCTTCCACTACTTCGGGGAAAAGGGAATAATGAACTCCGCTGCTATCCTGGCAGCAAAGGGGGCGAAGATAGCGGTCCAGACAGATGCAAATGCCTACGGGGTAAAGTACCTTCGAAATACCGCCGCTCTCTGTGTCCGATATGGACTCCCTGAGGATGTAGCTATAAAGGCGATAACCATAAACGCTGCCGATGCGGTAAACCTCGATGACCGGGTAGGAAGCATCGAGCCGGGAAAGGACGCCGATATCGTCCTTATGGACGGCGATCCCTTCGAGGTCTTGACCACGGTAGAAAAGGTCTTCGTCGATGGTAAGCTCGAATTCGAGAACAAGAAGCATTACCATACCATTGCCGATCTCAAACTCGCCCCTCCCAAGATAAGCCACAAAAAGATAAAAATAAGAAGAAAAAGTGAGAAGACCATCGCAATCACCGGAGGAAGGATCATTACCGTCAGCAACGGAGTGATAGATAGGGGGACGATACTGATCGAGAACGGGAAGATAAAAGCGGTGGGAAGAAGGATCCACATTCCCAAAGAAGCAACGGTAATCGATGCTTCGGGCAAGGTGATAATGCCGGGGATCGTCGCTGCTGCCTCCTCCCTTGGGCTCTATTCCGACTGGAAGAGGATAACCCACACCGATGAAGCGGTAAACCCAGTGACTCCGGCAATGGAGGTAATCCACGCCATAGACCCCTTCTTCCCCACGGTACGAGATGTCCTCGTCTCTGGGGTGACCACCGCCAACGTCAATCCGGGTGCTGCCAATGTGCTCGGCGGAAGAGGGGCAGTCATAAAGACAGTGGGAAGAACGGTGGAGGAGATGCTGGTCAAGAAACACAGTATGATGATGGCCTCCTACTGTTCCCGCCCCAAATCGGTCTATGGCTCGAAGGGAAGGATGCCAGCAACCAGAATGGCTATCGCCTATCTCCTCCGGGACAATTTCCTCAAAGCCAAAGAATATAAAGAGAGGCTCGAAAAGGCGAAAAAAGAAGGAAGGGAGATACACCGTGACCTAAACCTTGAGGCGCTCATCCCGGTGATCGAAGGTAAGATGCCGTTGATGGTCGAAGCGGAGAGGAAAAGCGACATCCTAAGGGCGATAGAGATAGCCGATGAGTTTAAGATAAAACTGATAATTCTCGGAGGAGCGGAAGCACATCTGGTAGCTGACCAGCTCGCGGAGCGAAATATACCGGTGGTTATCACCCATCTCAGGGAGCACAGGAGGACCAATGAGACGAAGAGATTCAGAACCGATATGGCAGCACTCCTGGAAAAGAAAGGGGTGAAGGTTGGATTTATGTTGGACGACGCCAGATGGCCCATAAGCACCTTAGGCCATCAGGATGGAAACCTCCTGATGAACGCCGCCCTATGTTTCAAGCTCGGGATGAGCGAGGAAGGAGCGATAAAGGCACTCACCATCTATCCAGCAGAGTTCCTCAATATAGCGGACCGGCTAGGAAGCATCGAGAAAGGGAAGGATGCTGATATCATCATCCTCAAGGGGCACCCATTCCTCCTGAAGGCAGTACCAGAATTGGTAATGGTCAACGGAAAGATAGCCTATAAGGAGAGATAAGGGGGGATTAAAAGGGGGGTGGCAAATGCCACCCCCCCTTTTTTTAATCTATTAGCCTTTACCCCGAGCCTCCTAACAACCTCTACCAAGAGAAGGTTACTTGGCGGTCACCAAGAAGAGCGAGACCATAAGCCCCAAAATGGCATAAAGCTCGGGGAAAACCCCCATAGTGAGCACCTTTCCTAACGCGGTCTCATCGCTCTTTATCAGCTCGATCCCGGTAACGCAAACCCTCGCCTGATATAAAGCGGAGAAGAAACCAACCACACTCACCGGAATGGCAGAGCAGAGGAAATAAAGCCCGGTGTAGAAGTCTATTGTACTAAGGGTGCCGAGCTTCCGGAGGAGCATAAAGGCGATAACAAATCCGTAGATACCCTGGGAGCTGGGAAGCGCCGCCGCCGGAAGAAAACGACCAAACCGCCTGGGGAACTGTTCCAGCGCTCCGTGGGTAGCGTTTCCCGTCATCAGAAGCCCCAGCGCTGAACCAATGCCAGGGAAAAGAAACGCAAACACCACACCGAGATAAGCAAGAAATATTCCTAATGTCATAGCCCTTCCTTTCCTTTAACCGGTTTCAATTTCCGAAATGATTCGAAGTTTAACCCTCCACCTTCGTAAAATTGCTTATAAAACTCCACAAATTGGAGCCTTAAGCTATGAACAAAACCGCTTATCAAGCCGAGGGCAATGTTGCCCCCATGGCCCAGAACGAGGATCAATATAGCAAGGGGCCAACCAATATAAGGGGCGGACTTGAACTGTGCCGCCATATCGTTCACCACCGAGGCAATAATACCGGTGGCAACCGAAAGGGCGAAGAGTCGAGAATAAGAGAGAAGATCGCCCAAGAAACCAGTAGCCCCATAAAGACCCCATAAGCCGAGGCCTATCTGCTTAAACACCCCTTCACCATAAGCGGAGAGACCAATGACCAAGATCGCCCCGAGCACTATGAAACCAAATCCCACATCCTTCGCCCCTAAATAAACCGCTGTTGCCCCCCAGATTATCCCCAGATAACCAAGATTGCCGATCGCCCGAAGCGGTAAACCATCCTTATACCACTTGTAAGCCTTCAGGATCACCCCTACCGAGATCTGGATGAGCCCAAAGAAAAGGGCAAGGGCAAACAGCCTCATCTTATTCGAAGGGTCGAATATTATGAGTCTCCGTATCGGCGAATTGGGCGCCCAATTTATACTGAAGATGGTTCCGGTAGCCAAGCCGAAACCGGTAACAAACAGGGTGAGCATCCGGAAGAGCTTCAGCCCCTTCTCGAGCCCTGGAGTGAGTTTCTTCTTAAAGAGTTTCAAGGCAAGCGAGCTTAGAAGGAAGAGGATCAACCCATAGCCAGCATCGCCGAGACACATCCCGAAGAAGATGGCAAAGAACGGGGCAACGGCGACAGTGGTATCAATTTCATCGTACGATGGCTGTGAATGGAGCTCGGTAATAAGCTGGAATGGTTCAAGAACCGGCTTATTCTTCAGGATAACCGGCACATCCTCACCCTTCTTCGGGGGCTCGACAAGCCACGCCAAACGGAAGGAGGAAAGGGCGCTCTTGATCTCAGGCACCCATTCTGCCGGGGTCCAACCCTGAAGCATAAAGACGCTTCCCTCCCTCCCCAGCATCCCCTTCGCCTCCTCAAAGGCTATCCGATCGAGAAGTTCTACCTCAACCTCCCTAAGGAAAGGAAGATAAGAAGATAAAAGGGCGATCTCCTTCTCAACCTCGGCGATCTCTTTCTCAACCTCGGCGATCTCCTGCTCGATATCCGTCAGGTCCTGCTCCGGTAACTTGGCTTCGGCATAACCCTCGATCTTCTCTTTGTAGGAGAAAACCACCAGATAAACCATATCACCGGTCTGATAGGTAACCTTGTATACCTTATCCTTAAGGTCGAGCCGAGCAAACTGGGAACGAGGCAGGATAAAGAACTGAAGAGTAATCCCTCTTTCACCAAGCTCCTTTATCTCGGAAAGGGAGATCCCTCCCCAGGGGATCCATCTCTCCCTCAATTTAAGGAGTGATTTTTTCTTTACCTTGAGTTCCTCTTTCTTCTCAAGTAGAGATTCAAGCTTCTCTCCTATCTCCTTCCAATCTACCTCCTCTTTCTTCTTCCTCCTTTTAGCCTTCTTCTCGTAGGGGGTGAGGATTTCCATTATCCTTCGGAGATTAGCGAGGTCTTCGAGGAGTTCTTCCTTAGGCTTCCCCTTAGTCACCGGGATCAGATGGAGCTTTCCTATCTCCTGGAGCTTCCCCAGTACCTTCTCCTCATCATCCTTCAAGCCAACGATGGTAATCTTCCTCATCGGGACGATCATCAGGCTACCTCCGTAAGAAGAGCACCACCGGTGGTACCGGCATATTTCTGTTTCGCCACCTTGGCAATTACCGTGGTCTCCCTCTCTCTATCCCCTAACCGCTCGTAAAGATAGGTCTCTGCCTCAAGTAGTTCTGGTATTAACTTCTTATCAAAGAGGTTTATCCGCTGGGTTACCTTCTTCAACTCGGCTGCGAGCACCCGGTAAGCCTCTTCGAGGACGATGATATTATAGTGAAGCCTCTTTATCTCCTTCACCGTAGCAAGGACATAGTCGAAAACCGGAGGAGTGGCTGCTAAACTGTATTTTCCCTCCTCGAAAACCACATCCTTAAACAACTTCACTCTAACTCCACCTATCACCCCAGGAACGAGGATAACCTTTTTTGTAGTAATAAGCTTTGCCGGATCTTTATTGATCAGGACAAGCGCCTCAGAGGAAAGGTCTTTCACCCTCTCTTCCATCTTCCTCTTAAGCCCTTCTATTTCCCGCCTCAGCTGATTGCACTCGAGGGTAAGCTGCTTCTGCTTCAGCTCAAGGATGGGTATCGCCCGCTCTAACCTCTCCCTCTTCTTTCTCAGCTCGAGGAGGGTTCCCCTTGTTTTCGCCAGGGTGGAGACCTCTATCGGCATCTACGCCGCCTCCTTCCTCCGATAGAACTGGTCGCTTATCTCCTTCCTTATACCAAGCACCTCAAGCGGGAGAATGGATATGAGATCCCAAGCGAGATCCAAGGTTTCCGTCATTGTTCGATTCTGATGTACTGGTAAGAACTCATTCTCGAATAGATCGCCGAACTTGAGGAACTTTTTGTCTATCTCCTGGGTTATCTCAAGCCCCATCGAAAGCTTCTCCTTGAGATCGAGGGAGTAAGAATAAGCCTTGATACAGGCATCCATAATCGCCGGGTGATCGTGACGCGTCTCCTTCCCTATCACCAACTGCTTGAGCCGGGAAAGCGATTTAAGCACCATCACCTTATCATGCTCAATATAAATTTGTCCCTCAGTGATATAACCGGTGAGGTCGGGGACGGGATGGGTGATATCGCCATTCGGGACCGAGACCACCCCCAAGATGGTAACTGAACCCAGGTCTCCTCCCAAGTTGGTCGCCCGCTCGTAAACCTGAGCCAACTTGGTATAAAGATCGCCAGGATAGCCCGCCCGAGCCGGGATCTTATCCTGAGCGTTTGCCACTTCCATCAACGCATTGGCAAAGTTGAGCATATCGGAAAGAACGATAAACACATGCTTCCCCTCAAGGGCAAGCTGTTCTCCAATGGCGCAACAGATATGAGGAACATTGAGCCGTTCGATCGAGGATTCCGAAGCGAGGTTTATAATCATAATGGTCCGCTCAGGAGCCTCATTGAGCACCTCCTGGAAATAAAGGTACTCCTCATACTTAAGACCAATACCCCCGAAGATGACTACAAAGGGTTTTCGGTCGTTTACCTCTGCCTGACGGATGATCCTCCCCACTACCTTATTCACATCCTCCTCAGGTCTCTTGAAGATGGGTATCTTCTGGCTCCGGACAATGGTATTCGCCCCGTCAATGCCGGGGATCCCGGTCTGGATATAACCTGAACCCATCTTCCTCACTGTAGGGTTGATCACCGAACCAATAACGGGAACGAGCTTGCCCGAAGTGATTGGTGGCTTACCATCTATCGGCTCGAATACCCCGTTGAATCTGCGCCCGAGAAGAAGCTCTGAATCGTAGGGGATCATCAGTGGGCGACCAGTGAAATAAACTGGCTGACGGGTGCTCATCCCAAGTGTCCCCCTGAGGGACTGGATATAAACGGTATCACCAGCGAGCTTCACTACCTGACCAATCCCATAGCCGGGGAAATGCGCTATCTCCCGATTACCTATTCCCATCGTCCCCTTTATCTCCGCTATAGGACCGGCTATCTGTCTGATCTCGGTATATATCTTCTTCATTCTTTCAGTAACTCCTTCCTTATCTTCTCCGCATATTCTTGGTAATCCTTTTGATAATTCATCTGTATAAGTTCATAAGTTATCTTGGCGATCTTTTCCCTCATCTTTTCCTTTCCCAGCGTTTCCAGCTTCTTCGCCCACTCTATTATCTCCCTCAAAAACTCAAGCATAAAATAATGCCGTTCGAGACTGGTAGCTCCATCTACCGGGTGGAAGAAGTTCTGAACGAGATAAGAATCACGGATCATCAGGGAAAGTTGATAGGCAAGATAATCACGATCGGAAACACCAGCATCGCCTAAAATATCTATCTGCTCCTTGATCCTTACCCCTTCGAGGATATAACCTTTAAGGAGCTCCACATCCTCCACCCAGCGGGGATATCCTTTCTCGGCAAAAAATGGAGCAAGGTCTTCAAAATACTTGCTCTTCGAGATAAGGGGATCGATAGCAGGATAGATTCTCGCTTCGGCAAGACGCCGGGAAAGACCAAAGAAACAACCAGTTACCTTGATCGTCGCCTGGGTTACCGGCTCTGAAAAATCACCACCTGGAGGGCTTACCGCTCCAATAATGGTTACGCTTCCCATCCTCTCATCGGAGCCCAAACAACGGACCTTTCCTGCTCGTTCATACCATGAACTTATTCTGGTCTCAAGATAAGCGGGAAATCCCTCTTCACCCGGTATCTCCTCCAAGCGACCAGACATCTCCCTCAACGCCTGAAGCCAACGGGAGGTGGAATCGGCAAGCACCAATACATCATAGCCCTGATCCCGGAAGTACTCCCCGAAGGTTACCCCAAGATAGACCGAACTCTCCCGCGCCGACACCGGCATCGCCGAGGTATTAACTACCATTATCGTCCGCTCGATCAGGGGCCTTCCTGTATCGGGATCGGTAAGCTCGGGGAACTCGGTAATAAGCTCAACCATCTCTCCTGCCCGCTCACCACAGCCGACATAGACAACCACCTGAGCCCGAGACTGGCGAGAAAGCTGGTGTTCAGCAACGGTCTTCCCCGTTCCAAAGGCTCCAGGGAGACAACCGGTTCCTCCTTTAGCAATGGGGAGGAAACCGTCTATTATCCTCGTCCTCGTCTCGAGGAGCTCGGAGAGCTTTAGCCTCTCTTTGATCGGTCGGGGGGTCCTTATGGGCCATTTTTGAACCATTGAGAGCTCGTGCTTCTTCCCCTCTTTATCCTTCACTACCGCCACCGTATCGTAAGCGCTGAACTCCCCCTTCTTTATCTCCAGGATCTCACCGGAGATCCCTACTGGGACCATTATCCGATGCTCAATTAAGGGTGTCTCCTGAACTGTGCCAATTATGTCGCCTTCGACCACTACATCACCCTTCTTTACCTTGGGTACGAACTCCCATTTTTTCTCTGGATCAACCGCTGGGTAATGAACACCTCGGGTAAGGAAAAGACCATATTTCCTCAACGGATTGCCCAAACCATCGAATATCTCGGTAAGGATACCGGGACCAAGCTCCACCTGAAGCACATCGCCGGTAAACTCCACTTTTTCCCCGGTGCGGATCATTGTAGTATCTTCATAAACCTGAATATCGGCAAGCCCAGGGCGTATTCGGATCACCTCGCCCATCAACCGCTCCTCACCAACATAAACCACTTCCCCCATCCTAACGCTACCAGGAATGGTCGCCCGCACCAGGTTCTCATCAATAAGGGTTATCGTGCCTATCCTATCTCCCACGACACCTCCTCCTCTTTAGCAGTAGCTGCGGCTACCAGCTCTTCTCTAATCCTCCCTCCTAAATCGCCCTCCGCCTCTCTCCATCGCTCGAGGATGAGAAGCTTCAGGATATAAGCGAGCACTACCTCTACATCAAAATAGATATAGGCGGTGAGCTCGTCTATCTTCCCCCACTTGATCTCGTCGAGCTTCTCCTCAAGGGAAAGGAAATCCCCTTGTTCAACAAGGGCTGAGACCTCCTTTATCCAAGGCAACTCCCTCCCCAATCCGAAATCAGTTACTGAAAAATTCTTTATAATCGTATCGGAAACTGAAATAATATCAGCAGATAGAGAGAGAGGAAGACCATCCTTGCAAATCAGGTAATCCTTTACCTCTAAGGACTTAGCCCGGGCACGGAGGGCGGTAACTACATTAATAAGAATAACCTCAAAGGTGAAGAAACGACGAAGAAAAAGATTGGGAGTGGAAAGAGCTTCATAATAATAGAGCTCAAGCAACCGATCTAAAGGGTCAATCTTCTCTATCTTCCCTGCTTTATATTCCTCGAGGTAAGCCTGCATAAACTGCGGAAACTCCTCTCTACCCCCTTCCCCCTCCTCCTCTTCCTCAAGCCACCTTTTAAGCTCTTCCTGGGAATATGTTCCCCAGGGAAGAAATCTCCCCTCTCCAGTCAAAAGATGATGAAGATTCAAACCATCGTACCTTCTCAAGATAATATCAACAAAGGGCCAATGAACCTCCTCAATAAACTTCCTCTTTACCCGGAGGAAATCGCCCAAAGTAAACCGAGGACGTACTCCGCGCTCAAGCTTTATGAGAGAGGCGATTAAATAAGTATAATAATTGCCCGTTATCATTATCGTTCCTTCTCTGTACCCTCTTTATTTCCTCCCTTCTTCGTCCCTTTATCTTCCTTTTTCTTTCCCCTTTTTTCCTCTTCAGGCTTCTCATCCTCTCCCAAAAAATATCTGCGGAAATCTGGCCGGAGGAAGGAGACAAAAGAATCGGTAAGGGCTTCCATGGTAATATCAAGCTGGTAGTTTTCTCCCTTAGGCCCCACCTTGAAACCTACCTTGCCGTCCAAAATACCTATCTCCACCTTGGGCTTCTTCTCGGCTTTCTCTCTAATCTCTTTCTCGATCTTCTCTATGAAATAACCCTTCATCTCCTTCGCCTTTTCCTTGGGAAGAAGGAGCTCTATATCAGTAACCTCTCCCTTCCTCTTGCTGAATTCAGCAATCATAGTAAGGACCGCTTTCTTCAAGAAATCGGAATCGGTAAGAACCCCTTCTACCTCCTTGGCTACACTTCTTTTCAATAGATGCTCCTCAAGATCTTCCTTCAGTTTAAGGAGAAAATCGCGCCCTGCTATCTTCAGGCTTTGCTCAAAACGCTCTCTTTCGCTAGCAAGCTTTCTCTCCATCTCTTCATACTTCTTCTTTATCTCCTCCTCCACCTTCTTTCGCTTCTTCTTTATCTCCTCTTCCGCTTCTGCCTTCAGCTTCGCCACCTCTTCTTCGGTGGTCCTTATTCCCTCGTCTTTGATCTTCTTGATTAATTCCTTTACCCCTAACTCCTCCTTTCCTTCCTCATCATCCTTCCTCTTACCCTCAACCCGAGACTTGCCAAAGAAGTACCCTACTATTAATGCTAAAAAGATCGCAGTCATCCAGACATATATCATCGCTTCCTCTCACCAGCTATGAAGGTTGACCACTTCACCCATCAATGCCCCTTCTCAAGGCATATCATCTTATTATGATAAAAAAGGCGGAGTTGTCAAGCCGTAATCTATATTACCATATATTTAAAAAGAGCTATCCGGCAGCAGATTAGGCCCAATACCCCTTGATTAAATCACCGCCAGCCAGCTAAACTTTTAACGAGATTATGAGACTGAGGCGGTGGAAGTTTTCATAACATGAAAAAATACATTACAAGACGACTGCTTCTCGCCATCCCCACGGTAATTGGGGTAGTAACCCTTGTTTTTTCTTTCATCCATTTCATCCCTGGGGATCCGGTATTGGCAATGCTCGGAGAAAACGCACCTGAAGCGGATATAACCGCCCTTAGGGAACAACTCGGTTTGAACAAACCTCTATATATCCAGTATATCGACTACATCAAAGGACTAGTAAGAGGGGATCTCGGCTTTTCCTTACGAACAGGGCGTCCTGTTCTCGTTACCGTGTTATCGCGTTATCCGGCAACAATAGAACTTGCTTTAGCCAGCCTCGCCCTTGCCCTTCTCATCTCCCTCCCTTTAGGAGTAATCGCCGCTACTAAGCGGAATACCTTCCTCGACCATCTTGCCCGTTTCTTCTCCCTTTTTGGGCTCTCCATTCCCAATTTCTGGTTGGGACCGCTCCTCATCATCATCTTCTCCCTAAAGTTAAACCTCCTCCCCGTATCCGGACGCGGAGGAATATCTCACCTCATCCTTCCTGCCATCACTTTAGGAACCGCCCTATCCGCTATCCTTACCCGGATGGTTCGAGCAAGCCTCCTCGAGGAAATAGGGAAGGAGTATATAAGGGCAGCAAGGGCAAGGGGACTACCAGAATATATAGTCATTGGGAAACACGCCCTTAAGAACGCTTTAATACCAGTGATAACCATTATCGGGCTCCAATTCGGTACCCTTCTTGCCGGAGCGATAATTACCGAGACGATCTTCGCCTGGCCCGGGATTGGACGCCTCCTCATCCAAGCGATAAACCAACGCGACTACCCGGTGGTCCAGGGAACGATATTAGCCATATCCTTCGGATATATATTGGTAAACCTGCTGACCGATATCGCTTACTCCTTAGCAGATCCGAGGATAAGATATGGAGAAAAAGGATGAGGCTCTTTAAAGAGAATCCAGCTACCTCCTTCGGAGTAGCGGTAATCTCCATCTTTATCGTGATAGCCATTCTCGCTCCCCTCATTGCTCCCTACCCCCCTGAAGAACAGGAGCTCAGCCAACGTCTTGCCCCTCCCTCACTCTTCCATCCGATGGGAAGGGATGACTTTGGACGGGACATCCTCTCACGGGCGATCTATGGGGTACGGGTCTCCATTTTAGTGGGGATAGTGGTGGTAGGAATATCAGCCGTTATCGGGGTAATCCTCGGCCTTATTGCGGGCTACTTTGGCGGTTTCCTGGACGAGCTTCTGATGAGGATTGTGGATATCCTCCTCGCCTTTCCTGGTATTCTCCTCGCTATTGCCATCGTGGCGGTGTTAGGTCCTGGGCTTAAAAACCTCCTCCTCGCTCTTTCCCTCATCGGCTGGGTCTCCTACGCCAGATTAACCCGGGGACAGGTTTTAAAAATAAAAGAACTGGAGTATATTGAAGCAGCACGGGCAATAGGGGCGGGAAACCTCCGTATCCTTTTCCGTCACCTCCTTCCCAATGTGATCCCACCGGTAATCATACAAGCCACCCTGGGGATCGCTGGAGTAATCATCGCCGAGGCGAGCTTGAGCTTCCTCGGACTTGGGGTACCACCTCCCTCTCCCTCTTTAGGGGGGATGCTCAGCGAGGGGCTTTCGCATTTAGTTGACGCCCCTCATCTAACCATATTTCCTGGTTTGATGATCTCGCTTCTCGTCCTCGCCTTCAACTTCCTGGGGGATGGCCTCAGGGATTTGCTCGATCCTCGGCTGAAGAACTACTAATTAGAGGAGATCCTACCGTAATCATCGACCAGCCGGACCACATCGTCGAGATGAGGAGTGGATACCTCGACTACATCGCAGGCCTCATCGGCGCGCATCCGATGCTTCACCCCTGGCTTTATCCGGTAGCTTTTTCCTGGCTCGAGAGTAAGCTCCTTAAGACCATCACCTTCATCTACAACCAGGGTCATCCTCCCCCGGAGGAGATAAATGGTCTCGTCCTTTACATTGTGATATTGAAGGCTAAGCTGATGTCCTTTCTCGATGTGAAGTATCTTACCCACATAGGATTCACTATGAGCAAATATAAGCTCGTAACCCCAAGGTTTTTCAACCTTTTTTATCTCCTGATAGCCCATTTCCTCCTCCCCGGTGGTTGTTGCGTAATTCAGTAAGAACCCTCCCGCTAAAACGGCTCGCCATCCTCTCTAAAAGGTATTCCTCTATCTCCTTGGCGGTGGAGAAGGTCAAAACCCGCCTTGCTATCTCCTCAGCCTCGGAGAGAGAAACCGAGCGAATCACATTCTTGATAAGGGGAATGGATGCCGGATTCATACTCAATTGGGTAAGCCCCATTCCAAGGAGAACCATCACCAAGATGGGATCGGCGGCGATCTCACCACATATATTGACCTCTATCTCCGCCTTTTTTGCCGCCTCCACGACGAACTTCACACTCCTCAAAATGGCTGGATGAAGTGGTTGATAGAGATGGCTCACCGCCATATTGGTCCGGTCAACAGCGAGGAAGTACTGAACAAGATCATTGGTACCGATGCTAAAGAAATCCGCCTCCATCGCCAGGATATCAGCGGTAGCTGCGGCTGAGGGAACTTCTATCATCACCCCAAGCGGCATATCTTCGTTGATAGGAACCCCTTCCCTCTTCAATTCCTCCTTAGCCTCGGAGAATATCTCTTTTACTTCCCTCAACTCCTCCAATCCAGAGATAAGAGGAAACACCACCCTTATATCCCCATATGCACTCGCCCTCAAGAGTGCCCGAAGCTGGGTCTTGAAAAGATCTCTCCTCTTCAGACAATAACGGATAGCCCTAAGCCCCAATACTGGATTCGCCTCGTCTGGCGCCCCCTCCCTGTCACTTAACTTCTCACCGCCAAGATCGAGAGTGCGTACGATAGCTGGATGAGGAGAGACCTTCTCAGTCAATTCCCGATACACCTGGAAGTGCTCCTCTTCAGTAGGAGGCTCAAAACCCGGTTTAAGGAAGAGAAATTCAGACCGATAAAGACCAATACCCTCTGCCCCATAAGCGATGGCAGCATCCACCTCCTCGGGAAGATCGATATTTGCCTGAAGGGTCACCTTCACTCCGTCGGTGGTCACCGCCTCCAGCTCCTTGGTTCGGAAAAGCCTCGCCTCATAGTCTCGGAGCTGGAGCTGCTTCACCCGGTACTCCTTTATAAGCACCTCGGTCGGTTCCACAATTACCACCCCTTCATCGCCATCGATTATCACCCTATCCCCAGTCCTCACCTCAGAAGTTACCCCATTCACCCCTACCACCGCCGGTATCTTCCGGGAACGGGCGATGATCCCGGTATGGGAGGTAGCCCCCCCGGTATCGGTAGCGAACCCAAGAAGAAAACGAGGGGCAAGATGGGCGAGATCAGAGGGGGTAAGATTGGGGGCAATCACTATCACCTCCTCGGAAAGAGACATCTTGGACTGGAAAAAAGGGGAGGAAGAGAGGTTCAAAAGTAATCTATTTCCCACATCCTCTATATCCACCTTGCGGTCTCTGAAAAACTCATCTTCGATGGAAGAAAAGGCAGCGATTATATCGTCTATTACCAACCTTATTGCCCACTCTACATTGACCCGGCTTTCTTTTATAACCCGCTCCACCTCAGCGATGAAAACCGGATCCTCAAGCATCATCAGATGAGAGTCGAAGATACAGACAGGTATACCCCCACCCTCTTGAGAGAACCGCTTTTTGAGATCGATGAGCTGTCTTTTAGAGCGGGAAAGCGCCTCCTTCAACTTCTTTAGCTCTAAGGGAATATCTTCCTCCTGGATGCTCCTCCGAATTACCGGGATCCTTCTACTTTTAAGGACAAGAGCTTTACCAATGGCGATACCTGGTGATATCCCATTCCCCCTCAATACCCGTCCCTTCATCCCTCTTCCCCAAAACCGGTAGCAACCAATTCCGAAAGAGCCCTTACAGCCTCCTCCTCGTCCTCCCCTGAGGCAGAGATCTCTATTCGCGATCCCTTGGGAGCAGTGAGGAGGAGGATCCCCATAATGCTCTTCCCATTAACGGTAAAGCCGTCCTTACTAACCTTAACCTCAGAGGCAAACCGGCTTGCCAACTGGACAAACCTCGCCGCTGCCCGGGCATGAAGCCCCAACTTATTGACGATCTCCACCTCTCGACTGACCAATTCCTCTATCTCCCAGTAGCTGAGAGAAGTTCACTGGCTACATAGATGCTCTTTTTACCTCGCTCCTTAAGCTCAGTGGCAATTTGCTTCAGCTTCATATCCTCCCGCTGAAACTCCACCAATTTTATCAACATCGGAAGGTTGACCCCGGTAACGATCTCCACCTCTCCCTCTTTAAGAAAGGACAGACTTATGTTGGTCGGTGTCCCTCCAAACATATCGGTAAGTATCAACACTCCCTCCCCCTTATTCACTTCCTTTATCGCCTTCTTGATCCTCGACCGGGAGTAATCCACATCATCATCCCATCCTATCGAGATCGCCTTTACCGGTCCCATCTCTCCCACTATCTTGTGACATGCCGAGATGAGCTCATCACCCAAATTACCATGGGTTATCACTACTGCTCCTACCATCTCATCTCTCCTAAAATTATTGCCTTTCTATATCGCGGTGGCAAACCCTTACCATAAAGCCCTTATCCTCAATGAACTTGGCGAGTTCATTTGCCACCACAACCGAACGATGCCTCCCTCCTGTACAACCTATACCTATGGTGAGATAACTCTTTCCCTCAGCAATAAACCGAGGAAGGAGGAAGGAAATAAAACCGGTCAACCTTTTAAAGAATTCCTGATACTCCTTGCCCCCAGTAACAAAACGACATACCTCCTCTTCGATACCGGTTTTATTCCTCAACTCCTCGTTGAAATGGGGATTGGGAAGAAACCTAACATCAAAGACGAGGTCAGAATCGTTGGGGAGCCCGTATTTATACCCAAAACTGACCACAGATATAAAAAGCTTCCTCTTCCTTCTCCCTTCGGAGAGAAGCTCGAAGAGATAACTCCGAAATTGATGCACATTGAACCGCGAGGTATCAACGATTATATCCGCTTTTGTCCTCACATTGGCGAGTAGCTTCCTTTCCTCAGCTATATTCTCCTTTATCGTATCCAGAGTCCCCAATGGATGGGGACGTCGGGACTCGCTATACCTCCGGATCAACACATCATCATCCGCCTCAAGAAAGATGAGGGTCATCGGAAGCTTCCTTTTCCTCAACTCCTCATATACCTGATCGAAGTCGGAGAGGAAATTTCGCTCCCTAATATCGATAACCACCCCTATTTTGGTTATTTCTTCACTCGATACCTCACAGAGATCAACAAATGTGGGGATAAGGCGGATGGGAAGATTGTCTACACAAAAATAACCTAAATCCTCAAGGGTATGAATAGCCAAACTCTTACCTGAGCCGGAAAGCCCCGTTATGATGGCAAAATTAGCGATCCTCACTCGAGGTCTTCCTCCGATGGTTTCACCTTTGGGGGAGCGGGCTCCATCATCCTCCTCTCCATATGCTCAATGAACTCCCGGGCAGGATATTCACCGCGAAGCTTGAGGAGATGGTTTCTCGCCGCCACTTCAATAAGGATAGATAGATTCCTCCCCGGCACTATCGGCAGTTTAATCAGGGGAAGCTTCACCCCAAGAATCTCATAGCGGAGCTCCTCTAAGCCCAGACGATCATACTCCTCATTCTCCTCCCATCGTTCCAAAGCCACCACCAACTCTACTCGCTTACATCTCCTGGTAGAGGCAACGCCAAAAAGCTCTTTTATATCAACGATGCCCAAACCACGGAGCTCAAGGAAGTGCTGCAGTGGTTCCGGTCCTCTGCCGATCAGGATGTTTCCCGAACGACGCCTTATCTCAATTACATCATCGGCAACCAACCTGTGCCCCCGAACCACCAAATCCAAGGCACACTCGCTCTTTCCGATACCGCTCTCCCCAATGATAAGCACCCCTACCCCCCATAGATCGACAAGCACCCCATGAACCACTGTCCGAGGGGCGAGTTGATTATCGAGGAAGGAGTTTATCCTCTCCCTAAATTCATCCTCGCAAAGGGAGGTGGAAAATAGGGGAACTTGATACTGCTCGGCAATCTCGATGACCTCTGGTGGAGGAACAAGCCCTCCAGCGATGATTATCCCTGCAATGGAGGTGGAACATATCTTCACCATCACTTCACTTCGCTTGGTTCCAGACAACTTCTTGAGGTAGAGAACCTCCTTCTCTCCAAGGAGGAGAAGGCTTCCCTCTTCGAGATATTCCAGATTACCAGCAAGGATAAGACCAGGGTCCTTTATCCGGGGATGGGTTATCTCCCGCTTAAGCCCCCTCTTTCCACAGAGAAGGCTGATGCCCAGTTCCAACGACTTCTCAGAGAGAAGCTCCCGTGCCTTGAGCCTAACTCGCTTAATCCTCTTTGCAGTCATTTACCCCTACCCTTCTGGGGTAATCAACCCAAAATTCCCATCTTTAAGACGATAAATAACATTTATTTTATCACTCTCTGAATTCCTAAAAACGAGGAAATTATCTCGGGAGAAGGATAGCTGAAGCGCAGCCTCCTCCACCGTCATCGGCTTCAGCTCGATACGCTCCATCCGGACCACCTGGGGAAAACCCTCTCCTCCCTCTTCCTTGGGACTCCCGGTGCGTTCCTCCTTCCTTTTTCTATCGATTATCTTCTCCTTGCTCCTTCTCGCCTGCTTCTCCAGCTTATCAACCACTTCAGATATGCTGGTGTACATATCGGATGTCTCCTCCTTCCCCGTTAGCACCAAATGACGGGCTTTTACCGTAATCTCAGCGATCTGGCGATATTTCTCCACCGATAGGATAGCATGGACCTCCTCTATATCGTCAATAAATCGCTTTAACTTATTCACCTTTTCCTCAACAAATGATTTGAGAGCCGGTGTTACCTCAAGCTGACGGCCAGTAACCTCAATCCTCATTTGCCTCTCCTTATCCCAATTTTTAGTATGATTATTATTCCTCTTTCTTTCTCTGATTAGAGGGAAGAATGCCCATCTCCTCCCTATATTTGGCTATGGTACGCCGGGCAATGGTTATCCCTTCTTTATTCAAGGATTGAGCGATAGCAGCATCGGAGAGGGGACGACGAGGGTCCTCCTCAGCTATCATCCGCCTTATCCTCATCTTAACCACTGACTGGGAGATGCTCCCCTCATCCGAACGAAGCCCTCGCTGGAAGAAATAACGAAGCTCAAATACCCCCTGGGGGGTGTGAATATACTTATTGCTCACAATACGACTCACTGTAGACTCATGCATCCCCACCTCCTCAGCCACATCGGCAAGTACCATTGGACGAAGATACTCTGGACCTTTATCAAGAAACTCTCGTTGGAATTTGACGATCGCTTGAGCAACCTTCAGGATACTTCGCTGACGCTGTTCAAAGCTCCTTAAGAGGGAAACCGCTGAACGGAGTTTATCCCTAACATAGGTGATGACCTGCGTCGGAACATCCTGTTTAACCTTGAGAAGCCTGCGATAGAAGGGGCTTATCCTCAATCGAGGAAGCCCCTCCTCATTCAAGAAAACCACATAATCATCCCCACTCTTAACCACGAAGATATCAGGTACTATGTAGTGGGGCTCGAAGGAAGAATATTTCCTCCCTGGCTTCGGATCAAGCCTTCTTATTATCTCTAAATGAGCTTCGAGTTCCCTCTTCGATAAACCCAAGCTCCTCGCGATCTTTCCGTGATTTTTCCCCTTTAGAAGCTCTAAATGATCTTTCACGATCTCCTCGGTCTTGGTTCCGGAAAGACCAAGCGCAGCGAGCTGAACCAGGAGACACTCCCTGAGATCACGAGCTCCCACCCCCACTGGGTCAAAGCTCTGGACCAACTTAAGCGCCTCCTCTACCTCCTCCTTTGTTGCCTTAGCAGCATTAGCTATCTCTTCAATATCCGTCTTTAAATAACCATCGGGATCAATATTACCGATAATATAGGTGGCTATTCTTCTCTGTTTTTCAGGAATAAAGGAAAGATTCAACTGCCAAAGGAGATGCTCTTCAAGGGAAATAGATTTGGTCAAGGTATTCTCAAACGAGGGAAGCTCCCTCGTCTCCAGACTCCCCCTGGGATATTTAGGAAAATCCTCATAGTCCTGAAAGTAAACCTCCCAATCCACCTCGTTCAAACCATTGCTCAACCTTACTTCCTGCTCCCCTTCGCTCTCCTTTCCCTCCTCCCTCTCCTGCTCTTCTCCTACAGGGTCCTGAGGGATCTCCTCAAGTAAGGGGTTCTCCGCCATCTCCTGTCGGATAAGGTTTTCCAATTCCAGCTTGGAAAGCTGAAGGAGCTTTATCGCCTGCTGAAGGGTAGGAGTAAGAACCAATCTTTGGCTTAATTTTGATACCAGCTTTTGCTTCAAGTCCATAGTCCTTAATTTAACTTGAATTTATCCCCAAGATAGACCCTCCTCACCTCCTCATCTTCCTCCAACTCCTCCGGGGTACCTGAACGGAAGATCCTCCCCTCATTGATAATATAAGCTCGATCGCAGATGGTTAGGGTTTCCCTTACATTATGGTCGGTTATGAGAACTCCAATACCCCTTTTCTTCAGTCTTCTTATTATATCTTGAATATCGGCTATCGTCTTTGGGTCGATGCCGGTAAACGGCTCATCGAAAAGAACAAATCGAGGTGAGGTAACCAATGCCCGAGCAAGCTCCACCCTCCTCCTCTCACCACCGGAAAGGGTATAACCCTTATTCCGAGAAAGATGGGAAACACCAAGCTCCCGAAGAAGTCCGGTGATGATCTCTTCCCTCCTTCCTGAATTCACCCCTAAACCCTCGAGGATGAGGAGGAGATTCTCCTCCACTGTTAATCCACGGAATATCGAGGGCTCTTGAGGAAGGTAACCTATGCCCTTCCTCGCCCTTAAATACATCGGAAGCGAGGTTATCTCCTCCCCATTCAAAAATATCCTCCCCTTATCGGGCATAGTCAAGCCCACTATCATCCTGAAGGTGGTCGTCTTCCCCGCTCCATTAGGACCAAGTAGCCCCACAATCTCCCCTTCGGCAACGGAAAGGCTCACCTGGGAAACGACCGTACGATAACCATAATTCTTCACCAACCGAGTCGCCTCCAGGGAGATCTTGTCCACTCAGTCCCTCCCCTTCTCCTTATACACTGCTTTCACCCTCTCATTCTCTCTGGAAACAGCCCTCATTTTATCACCACCTATAATTAAAGTCAACCGACGCCCAGCGAGCTCTCCTTCACCAAATCGAGAGATCTTGGCAGGAGAACCGGTGAGGATTAGTGTCTTGTTGAAGAAAAAATACTCCCCCTTTTCCCCCTCAGCCCTATCCTGAAGATAGAAGATCCTCACCCTCCCTCGGGCTATCCCCCGCCTCCAGCCACCTCTCACCTTGTCCTCAAAAAGGGTAACTTCATCCCCTTTTACCCTAAGCTCCCCTTGAGAGAGAGCAACATCACCTCTTATCAGGAGCTTCCCTTCCTCCCGATAATAAAAGAGCTCCCCTCCCGAGACCCTTATCGGTCCTTCAAGACCCTTCTCCTTCTTTTTCTTCCCCCCCGTCTTAGGTTGATCAAGCCGGGCACGGACATCCCCCGAGGCGACCAAGATACCAGCAGTGCGCTCGATATCGAGCTCCTTGGCAAACAGTATCCCCGCATCGTAAAGAACCCTCACTAATCCCTTATAATGAAGACGATCGAAGATATGATCATAGTGAAGAGTATCGGCATTGACCACTACCTTTCTTCCTTTAGCTCCACCAGGGAAGAGCTCACCTGAGGAGGAAAACCGAGAGACAACTTGGGAAAAAGCGGCAAAATCCCCGCTATTTCCAAAGAAATCTATCCTCTCTCCGGAGAGAAGCTCATCACCTTTATTCATAACAGCCTCTCTAAGAAGAACTATCCGGTTATCTTTGAGGATATACCTCCCCTCCTTGGCTCTTCCCTTCAGCTCTCCCTGCTCGACCTCAATGCCCCCTAAAAGATTAAAACCCGTTATCTCCCCCCTATCGTCCGCCTTACCCCTGATCTCTCGACATATCACCCTGATCATTTCTCCCTCTCTTGGAGAAATGGTTATGGTAGTTCCACTATAACCGTCCACTTCAGACAACCGTCCTCCCTCGCCAAAAGAGAACTCGATCCTTTTTGCCTCAAGCCTCCTCTCACCGTAATCAGAGGAGGAAAAGCTCACACTGGCAGGATTGAGGAGCTGAAGAAACCTGAGGTTTTTTCCAGAAGGGTCAAAGATAACCACAATAGCGGATCCAGAAAGCCTTTTTCTCTCGCCTTTGGCGAAAAAAGCCTCCTTAAAGGAGGAACTGCCCAAGGAGGAGATAGCCAGGTTCTCCTCATTCCCCCATATCTCCATCCGCTTCAAAGAATTACTGTCAGGGAGAAGGCGGAATATCGCCCTTTCCCCCCGCACAAAATCATCTCCGCTCGCTACCATTACCCCTCCCCGGAGGAAAATCCTCTGCTCCTTCCTCCGGAACTCCCCAGCTGAGGCAACAACCTCAATGGGAGAAGAAACCCCTTCCCTTCTTAGCTTTATCCTGACCCCCTTTTCTAACTTTAAAACTCCATCCTTAAGATAATAAGACCCAGCACCCGCTTTCCCAGAAAACCTTTTACCCCTAAACCACACCTCAGACGGTGCATAAAGCTCCTTCGTCTCCGGAAGATATTTCAGAAACTCGGTCCTAACCACAAGGCCATCCCCCCTTTTTGCTACGATATTCCCCTCCATCTCGACCGAGAAATCGGCACCTTTCGGGGTCAGGCGAGCTTCTTTTCCCGTTATCACCACCTTCCTCTCACCGATAGAGGTGGTCAGGATAAAATTTTTATAACTGGTGGTTCTATCGGGAAAAGAAGCGCTTTCTTCTGCTTTCAAGGTAAAGGTCGGTGTAACGATCTCTCCCCCATAACTAACCGAGCTTTCCTCCCGCACTTTGATAGGAGAGGGCTTCCTCGAAGATGAAGAAGGAGAACGGCGGGCGAGATAAATATAGATAACGAAAAAGAAGAGAAAGAAAAGAAGGATGAGGCGAACTGCCTTTCGTTTATCCATAAAGTTACCTCACCCTTCCATTATAACAGGGAACTCAACTAAAGGTTAAGCAGAGAGGAGTTTGATGAACAACCTTCGTCTTCTTGGACCATCAAACTCGCAGAAGAATACGCCCTGCCAGGTTCCCAGATGAAGCCTTCCTTCCTCGATTATCACCATTACCGAAGAACCGACTATACTCGCCTTTATATGGGCATCCGCATTCCCCTCAAGATGGCGGTATCCCCTTCCTCGAGGGATTAACTCCTCAAGTTTAGCCAATATATCCTCCCTGACACTGGGGTCCGCATGCTCGTTTATCGTTATCCCGGCGGTGGTATGAGGGACATAAAGGCAGCAGACCCCGTCCTTGATCCCACTTTTTGTTACCTCCTGCTGGATCTTATTGGTGATATCCACCATCTGGGTGCGGGAGGTGGTCACCACCTCGATCTCCTGAAACATTGAACATCCTCCTTACTCTATAATCCCGTAGGGAGATCGATAAACAAAACCTCAAGGGAAAACCGTTCCTTAATCCGCTCACCCAAAGCAAGAACCCCCCATTTTTCGGTGGCATAATGCCCGGCGAAGATGCAGTTTATCCCGAGCTCCCGTGCCAAATGGTAGTGAGCGTGGCTCGGTTCACCGGAAAGAAAGAGATCACAGCTCGCCTTAACCGCATCCTCTACCAGCTCAGGCGCCCTACCACTTACTATCCCCACCCGACTTACCTCGGGAGAGCCAAAGGGGAGAAGAAGGGGGTTCTTACCCACTCTCTCATTCACCAAAGCAGCCATCTCCTCCCTTGCTATGGGAGATCCTGTCTCCGCCACCACCCCGACCAATACCCCGTGATAATCCCCAAACATCCTAACGGGCGAAAGGGAAAGAAGCTTAGCGATCCGGGCATTGTTCCCCACCTCAGGATGGATGTCAAGGGGAAGGTGAGCAGCATATAGAGAGATACCCCCCTCTATCAACTCCTTTATCCGGTGGTAATGAGCTCCAATTAAAGGGTAAACCTTTCCCCAAAAAAGGCCATGATGAACGATAAGGAAGTCCACTTCCTCCTTCCTCGCCTGGCGAAAGGCGGCAAGGGAGGCATCAACAGCAAGAGCCACCCGATTCACCTCTCCCCTCCCTTCAACCTGAAGCCCGTTAAGCGATTCATCCGGAACCTCAGAGAGGTGCAAAAAATCATCAAGATAGGAGACAAGTTCATCCCGTCTCATCTCTCCTCCTTTCTCGCCTATTATGGTATACTAAACCAGATGAAAGGGAAAGGCTATTCGTTCATCATCTTGATCGCCATCCTTCTCCTTCTCTCATCCTGCGCCCCTTCTCCTAAGAAGGGGCTACCAAGGAAAGGGATATACCACATCGTTGAACCAGGGCAGACCCTGTGGCGCATCGCCAAAGCCTATGGAGTAGATCTCGAATATTTGGCGGAAATAAACGGCATCGACGACCCTACCCTGATCTATGTGGGAGAGAAGATATTTATCCCTGGAGCAAGGAAAAGGCTATATATCCCTCCTTATAAGCCCCCTTCCCTCTCTTTCTTTCTTTCCTGGCCCCTTTTTGGGGAGGTCACTTCTCTCTTTGGACCGAGAGGAAACGGTTTCCACACCGGGATAGATATCGCGGCAAAACCGGGAACCCCTATAAGAGCGGCTGCGGATGGAGTGGTGATATATGCGGGACAGAGGTTTCACGGATACGGGAAGATGGTGATGATCGAGCATCCAGGTGGCATCACCACCATTTACGCCCACAATAAGGAAAACTTAGTAAGGAAGGGAGATAGGGTAAGACGAGGTGAGATAATCGCCCTTGTCGGCAGTTCAGGAAACGCCACCGGACCCCACCTCCACTTCGAGGTGAGAAAGGGGAATACCCCGATAAATCCAATCTTGCTATTGACCAAAAAGTAGCTTTTCAATCCTCCTCGATTATCTCGAACCGGCTTTTTATCTCTATATCCTCCCGCAAGGAAGCCAATGCACCACAGTACTTTTCCTGCGAGAGCTCTATTGCATGGTTCACCCTCTCCTCAGGGATCCCTTTGCCATATACCCTGTATAAAAGCTCGATCTTTTTGTATCGCTTAGGATGATCAGACGCCCGTTCCCCTTCTATCTCTACCTCGAATCTTCTTACTTTGAGCTTCATTTTCTCAAGGATGGATATCACATCCATCCCACTACAGCCAGCAATGGCAATGAGCAGGAGCTCCATCGGGGAGGGGCCTCCCTCCTTCCCCCCTCTAAGGGCAAGGGGAGCACCAGTTTCCACCTCCCCCAAGAAGCCAAGACCTTCGCCGACCCATTTTATCTTCGCCTTAGGCATCGTCGACCCTCCATCTCAAGCCTTGATTATCTCGTAGGTGGTTTCCATTTCAATATCCTTGTTGAGGGAATGGAGCACCCGACAGTATTTCTCCTCGGTGAGCTCGATCGCCCGTTTGAGCTTTTCCTCAGGGATATCCCCGAATACCCGGTAAACGGTGATTATCCTTTTGAAACGCTTGGGATCCTCAGCAACCAACTCTCCCTTTAACTCCACCTCGGCGTCCACCAAATTTACCCGCATCTTTTGAAGGATGGGGACGGTATATACCAAAAAACAACCGCCAAGGGCAATGAGGACAAACTCCATCGGGGAGGGGCCTCCCTCCTTTGTTGGTCTCAATATAAACTCATGCCCTGTTCCCGAATGGGCAGAAATAGCCAAACCATCTTTCGTCCATTTAAGCTTCGCTTCAGGCATCTCTTTCTCCTTTATCTCTGATGATCTTATAATTAACCGTTCCTTTAGCTATCAAAAAACCGGTTTCATTGAACACAGCTACCTCTCCCACCGCGATGCGCCTTCCCACACGAAGGGGATTAGCCCGGGCGATTAGCATAGTTCCTCTCTCCCCGGGAATAAGAAAGTTAACCGTAAGGGAAATCGAGGCGAGCTGAGCCCCTTCGGGTAATTCTGGGTAGATAGCGAAGGCGGCTACGGTATCGATAAGGGTAGCGATAACCCCCCCATGGGCGAAGCCGTACATATGGGTGTGGTTCTCCTCGAGCTCGATCCGCATCTCCGCTTCCCCTCGTGCCACCTTAGTAAGCCTCATCCCCAGCTTATAGGGGAAATTATCCTTCTGATACATCCTTTCGATCTCGGCAATCCTGTCCTTGCTAAGCTCCATCAACCTTCTCCTTCTTAAAAAGATGGGTCTCCTCCTCCCGAGGGGACCAGGTCCGCTCCTCATCTATTATGTGGACTACCTTAAAGCCTAATCGGGTAAGCTCGCGGGCGATAAATCGGCGATGACACCGCCAAGGAAACCGCTCAGCACAGACGATAGCGGTAGGCTCACTCTCCCCTTCAGCCACGAGCTTAGCCAAGCCTCGCTTGAATGATTCGGTCGTCTGGTATCTCTCATATCCCCCCTTTCGATAACCACCAAGCTCCTCACCGAACCAAAGATATCTCATCCCCCTTCGGTTCGCCTCCGAGGCAAGAGCCTCACGAGAAAAATAAGGAAATCGACTCTTGGGAAACCTTCTCACATCAGCAATCAATTTGATTCCCCATCTTGCAAGAAGGGAGAAAAACTCATCCTTCTCCCTGATACTCGTTCCCACAGTGTAAATAACCCGCCTCATCTCACAAGGTATATACCACAGATCAAACCGATTAACAAGAAGAGGGCATCCTTGACTCCTTTCTCCCCCTCAATTACAATGTTTCCTTGTGAAAGAGGGAAAAGAATTCGAGATAGTAAGGAAGGACAAAAAGACAAAAGCACGGAAGGGGAAACTTCATACTGCTCACGGAATAGTAGAGACCCCAGTGTTTATGCCGGTGGGCACCCAGGGAACGGTAAAATCGCTTACCCCAAAAGACCTGGAGGAGCTCGGTGTATCCATCCTCTTAGCCAATGCCTATCATATCTACCTTCAACCAGGGATCGAAGTGGTAAAGGAACTGGGAGGCCTCCACCGGTTCATCAATTGGAACGGTCCCATTCTTACCGACTCTGGGGGGTTCCAGATATACAGCTTAGGGGTATTAGCCAAGGTGAAGGAGGAAGGGGTCTATTTCAAATCTCACCTCGATGGCTCAAGCCATTTTCTCTCGCCGGAACTTTCGATCGAGATCCAACACTCCTTAGGAGCAGATATCATAATGACCCTTGATCATTGCCTCGCCTACCCCTCAGATAGGGAGATGATTGCGGAAGCGATGAGGCGAAGCCTCCGCTGGGCGAAACGCTCTTACGAAGAATGGAAACGACTAGGCCCTGAGAACCATCTGCTCTTCGGCATATCCCAAGGCGGGGTGTATGAGGACCTCCGCGAAGAAAGCATAGAGGGGCTTTTAAGGATAGACTTCTCCGGTTACGCGCTCGGTGGGCTGAGTGTAGGCGAACCTAAGGAAAAGATGTATGAGATAATAGAGTTTCTCTCTTTCCTTCTTCCCGAGGAAAAACCACGGTATATAATGGGGCTTGGCGCCTTTGACGACCTCTTCCAAGCAATAGCGGCGGGATATGACATGTTCGATTGCGTGCTTCCCACAAGGAATGCCCGCAATGGCTGCCTTTTCACCTCACGGGGAAAGGTGGTAATAAAACACAGCAAGTACAACAAAGACCCTCGCCCCATCGATGAAGAGTGCGGATGCTATACCTGTCGAAACTTCTCCCGGGCATACCTCCGGCATCTTTTTGTCGCTAAGGAGCTCCTCTTTCCCATCCTTGCTACTTATCATAACCTGCACTTTTACCTTGACACATTCAGGAAGATAAGGCAAGCTATAGCAAAGGGGGAGTTTACAGAATATCGGGAGCGATTTTTGAAAAGATTGAATGAAGGTGATTGAAGGGATGGTGCTTTAAAAGCACTTCCTTCAATTTTTTTATCAACAATTATCCTAAACTTTTAAGGTGGAGGGAAAAGGGATATGTGGTTTAATCTGATGCTCTTTCAACAAAAACAACCCTCGGGTGGAGGGTTCTTAGGATTGGTCCCTCTAATTTTGATATTTATCATTTTCTACTTCCTTCTCATCGCCCCAATGAAGCGAAGGCAGAAAAAACTTCAGGAGATGATAAACAACCTCAAGGTGGGAGATAAAGTGATAACCACTGGAGGGATATATGGCAAAGTGGTAGGAATTGGTAGGGACCACATCCAGCTCAAGATAGCGGATAAGGTGAAGATCGATGTCGCCAAGCAGGCGATAGCAGGACTTCAACCCGAAGATAGAGAATAATCAAAAGAGGAGATATGAAAAAAGAGATCCATCTCTCAGAGGTAATGGAAAACCCCAAGGTGAAGGAACTCCTCAGGGTTGCCGATTCCTACCTTGATAGGATAGGCTACACCGAACACGGTTTTCGTCATGCCCGGCTTACTGCCAAAACGGCACGAAACATCCTGGAGAAGCTTGACTATTCGAGAAAGGAAGCGGAGCTTGCTGCCATCGCTGGCTATCTTCATGACATCGGCAACTTTCTGGGAAGAAGGGCTCATCCATCAGCGGGGGCGCTTCTTGCCAAAGATATCCTCTCAGAGATGGGGATGTCTTTTTCCGAGGTAATAGCGGTGATGCAAGCTATATCTAACCATGAAGAGGATAGCGGAACCTCAACCGATCCCATCTCAGCAGCAGTGGTCATCGCCGACAAGGCGGATGTTCATCGCTCCCGGGTGCGAAATCCGCGATTTATCAAGTTCGATGTACACGATAGGGTGAACTATGCGGTCACCTCCTCCAAACTTACCGTAGAGTCAGCCAAAAGAACAATAACCCTTAATTTAGAGATCGATACCGAGATCTCTCCGGTAATGGAGTATTTCGAGATATTCCTCTCCCGGATGGTGGTCTGCCGCCGAGCAGGGGATATCTTGAATGCAAAATTTCAACTAATAATAAACGGTGCCCAATTGATATGAGGGGGAATCGATGAGAAAAAACATCAAAACAAGGATAATATTTATCCTAATTGTGGTGGGCTTATGCGTTTTGTCCTTTTATCCTCCCCAAAAGAAGATAAAGTTGGGTCTCGATCTCAAGGGAGGAAGTCATTTGGTACTTGAGGTAAATGTGGATGAATCAGTGAAAGCGGAATTATCCCAGTTGAGAGATAGTATTGCCGCTGAGCTCAACGACAAATCCATCCCCTTTGACAATGTGAGGCTTAAGCCCGATCTAACCATCGAGATAACCGCCAATCGGGAAGAGCGGGCGGCGATAAAGACAATAGTTGATAAAAACTTCCCCGTTCTTGACTTCAAGGTAGAGCCAGGGAGTCCATCTCGCTTTCTCCTCGTCCCCAAGCAAGCCTACATCCGCGATATAAAAGAGAAAACGATGCGCCAGACCCTAAATACTCTGAGAAACCGAGTGGACGCCTTCGGTGTGGAAGAACCGACAATAGAAAGGCAGGGAATAGGAGGGAATCGGATCGTGCTTGAGCTCCCTGGAGTTGATGATCCGGAGCGGATAAAAGAGCGACTGAAGACAGTGGCTCAGCTCGAATGGAAAGAGGTGGTGGCTGGTCCCTTCCCTTCCAAAGAAGCAGCTCTATCCGCCTACGGAGGAAAGGTGCCTGAAGGGATGGAGCTTCTAAGCTACACCCCGAGAAGAGGGATGCAAACAGGGAAAACGGAATATTACCTCTTGAAGAAAAAGCCCATCGTCTCTGGGAAAGACCTTAAAAATGCAAGGAGGGGGACCGATGAAAACGGCTTTCCTGCGGTCGACTTCTCCTTAAGTCCCGAGGGGGGAAGGAAGTTTGCTCGGTTCACTGAAAAACATGTCGGCGATCTGGTAGCTATCGTGCTCGACAACGAGATTCAATCGGTACCGGTGGTGAAAACGAGGATCGGCTCCAGAGGGCAGATCACCGGCAACTTCACCCAGCAGGAGGCGCAGGACCTTGCCCTTCTCCTCCGCGCTGGGGCTTTGCCCGCTTCGATGCGCTATATTGAGGAAAGAACGGTAGGTCCTTCACTGGGCTGGGATTCAATAAGGAAAGGCGTCATCGCCGCCATCATTGGGCTTTTAGCGGTATTGATATTTATGCCCATCTATTACAAATGGGCGGGGCTGAATGCAGATGTTGCCCTTATCCTTAATATGGTGATCATCCTTGGGGTACTCGCCTACTTCCGAGCAACGCTCACCCTTCCTGGCATCGCCGGGTTGATCCTAACAATAGGTATGTCGGTGGATGCCAATGTGCTCATATTCGAGCGGATAAGGGAGGAGCTAAGGCTTGGTAAAACGGTCCGTTCTGCAGTGGATGCGGGATTTAACAAAGCGTTCTGGACCATCTTCGACGCCAATCTCACCACCCTCATTGCTGCCTTATTCCTCTTCCAGTTCGGGACCGGTCCCATCAAAGGATTTGCGGTCACTCTGAGCATCGGTATTATCGCCAGTATGTTCACCGCCATCTATGTCTCGAGAACAATATTCGAGATCATCCTTCAAACAAAGGGAAGGCGAATTGAAAAATTGAGCATTTAGGGAAGGAGAAAGAACAATGCAGTGGCTGGTTGGGACTAATATCGATTTCTTAGGGAAGAAATTTATCTTCCTTTCTATCTCAGTGGGGCTCATAATAATTGGCGCTATTTACCTCTCCCTGTATGGACTGAACTATGGGATAGACTTCGCTGGGGGCACTATGCTTCGCGTCCGGTTTGTCAATCCTCCTGGGGTAGGAGAGATAAGAAAGAAGATAGAAGCCCTCAATCTGGGCGATACGGTCATCCAAACATTTGGCGATAACCATGAACTTCTCATTCGAGTGGAGAATGTAGCGAGGAAGGAAGCAGCAGGGAGTGAGAAGACAGTAGCTCTAATAGTCAACGCATTGAGAAACAAGGAAGATAAATTAAGGGAAAATGAAGGTAAGTTAGACCTCAACGAGGTGGGAGCAGCCATCATAGGAAAGAAACTCGCAGAGATCGATCCGTTAAATAAAGGCGATGAGACCCTTTATCAGAAGATCGGAAGGAAAATCATCAACTTCAGGAAAACTAACAACGGGGTTATCACAAGCTTTGAAGATTTAAAAAAGGTGGAAGGCGTCACCGAACCAGTCATCTCAGCGCTCAAGGACCATTTTTATCTCGGGAGCTTCACTGTCACCAATACGGAGATGGTTGGTCCCAAGGTAGGGGCAGACCTAAGGAAAAAAGCTATATCCGCTCTTACCCTTGCTCTGATTGGAATGCTCATCTACATAACCCTCCGCTTCCAGTTCTACTTCGCGGTAGGAGCCATTATAGCTCTCGCCCACGACGCCTTTATCTCCGCCTCTCTCTTTGCTATGAGCGGTGGGGAGTTCAACCTTCCCATCATAGCTGCTCTGCTCACCGTGGTCGGTTATTCGATAAACGATACCATCGTCGTCTACGACCGGATAAGGGATAATATGAGGCTAATGAGGAAGGATCCGTTGGAGAAGATTATGAATAGGAGCATCAATCAGACCCTGAGCCGTACTATCCTTACCTCCTTCACCACCTTCATCGTTGTCTTGGCTCTTTATCTTTTTGGTAGCGAGACCATTAAGGGGTTCGCCTTGGTCCTCATCATCGGGATAATTGTGGGAACCTACTCCTCAATATACATCGCAAGCCCAATAGCCCTCTTCCTGAACCGAATAAGGGAGAAAAAGGCAAAGAAAAAAAGAAGATAACCTCTATTAAATGCAGTGATGACCTTTCTCCATATATTAGGCTATATTGGGTTCTATCTTTTACTTGTGGTGGGGTTGGTTGCCATCATCTTCACCTTGCCTGGTAACTTTATCATCTTTGGGGGCGCCCTGTTATACGCCATCCTTACTGACTTTTCTAAGATCGGGTGGCGACTTCTTCTAACCTTGGGGCTAATGGCTACTGCATCTGAGCTCTTCGAGTATGTTCTGGGAGTAGTAGGGGCAAAGAGGTGGGGGGCAAGCAAATGGGGAATCATCGGTGCTCTAATTGGGGCAATAATAGGCTCCATAGTTCTTGCTCCCTTGTTTTTCGGCATTGGGGCGCTAATTGGGCTCTTCGCTGGTGCCTTCCTCGGTGCCTCCATTGCGGAGCTGATACGAGGTATCTCGCCGGATAAAGCCTTCCGTGCTGGTTTAGGAGCATTGGTAGGAAGAATTGGAGCCACCTTACTCAAGCTGGTTATCGGAGTGACGATGATATTTCTGATAGTGAAAGCTACTATCTAACCCCAACTTATTGACTTACGCGGAGATGAATGTTATTCTCTCGTAAGGTAAGGAGGATAATTTGTTTCCCGGGTTGGTATTGGCTCAACTGGTCACTGTAAAAAGGTTTTTTTCCGAAGACATCCTTTCCCTTATAGTTTTGGCAGAACCAGTGGGAAAGGCGGTTCTTCTCATACTTCTCTTCTTCTCCATAATCTCCTTATCAATAATATTCGAAAAATCAAGGGCGATAAAGAGAGCAAGGATAAAGAGCCGTGAATTCCTTCGGATATTTAGGAAAAGCGGCAAATTCTCCGAAGTAAACGCCGCCTGTGGTAAACTGAGGGAAAGTCCATTAGTGGGTCTATTCCTTGCTGGATTTAACGAATTGAACTATCAGCTAAAAACCGGATATGCTGCTCAAATGTCCCAAGGGAACCCGGAGGTGAAGGTAACCATTCGCTCGATGGAGGCCATCGCTCGTGCCCTACAACGGGCAGCCTCTCTTGAGATAAACAAGCTGGAGCGGGGATTGAATTTTCTGGCGACAACGGCGAGCGTTGCCCCCTTCTTCGGCCTCTTTGGCACGGTGTGGGGGATAATCACCGCCTTCCACCGGATCGGGGTCCAAGGGACAGCAAGCCTCTCTGCCATCGCTCCAGGGATAGCGGCTGCTCTCATCACCACTGCCTTCGGTCTTGTGGTCGCCATCCCCGCAGTGATCGGCTACAATCACCTCCTCAATAAGATAAAGATATTGTCCTCCGAAATGGACGATTTTATCCTGGAATTCATAACCATAGCCGAAAGGAATTTTACCTAAATGGCACCGCTCGAACTTCCCTCTAAGGAGACGAGAACCACCGGGGCACTCTCTCAGATAAATCTAACCCCTCTAATCGATGTCGCCCTTACCCTGCTGATCATATTTATGATAACCGCTCCCTTTATGTACCGGGGGATCGATGTAAATGTCCCCCAAACAAAAAGTGGAAAACCAACCAACGAGCAACGGGTAATGATAACCATCACCAAAGAAGGGAGGGTGTTTGTAAACGACCAGCCGGTACTTATATCCATCCTCCCCCAGAGATTAAAGGAACTTGCTGTAGTCACTGAGAACCGTCCTGTATTCCTTCGAGCAGACAAGGAGGTCCCTTATGGCAAGGTGATGGAGGTTATGGATCTTCTAAAGGAAGCGGGGATCGAGAAGGTCGGTTTGATAACCACCCCCCCGAGCAAACTGCTTAATAAGAAGAAACGATGAACGGGGTAAACCGTGTTTTAGAAAGAAGAAAAAGGATAAAGGAACATTTCACCTTCGGGGTCATCCTATCACTTCTGCTCCATAGCGCGGTAGCAGCTTTTATAATCCTCGCCCCTCGCTGGACCTCCTCAAAGGAAGAACGGTACATCACCGTGGAACTCATCAGCCTGCCAAAGCCTGCCCGGACTGCGAAGAAGAAGGCAGCGGTAATGAAAATAAAGGAGGAAGCACCGAAACCTCCTAAGAAAGAGGAGAAAACGCTCGTCCTCCCGAAAGAGGGAAAAAAGAGAGAAAGGGAGAGGGAAAAACCGGTTAAGAGGGAGAAGGTCAAGAAACAGAGCGAAAGAAAACCTATCCCCCCTAAACAAATGGGGAGGGAAGCGACCATCAGTGGAGGATTACGGGGAGGGGATATAAGCTTATTAAACATCCATAATATCCGTTTCCTCTGGTATCAGACGATCGTTACCTCCATCCTCCGCTCCAATTGGGCAACTGCGGTCGCTGGGGAGGAGGCAAGGGGGAAGAAGGTGGTGGTGATGTTCACCATAAAGAAAAATGGAGAGATCTCCGGGGTGAAGTTGGTAAAAAGATCAGGGATTTTCACCTTGGATCAGGCGGTTCTCAGAGCCATCTTAAACTCCAGCCCATTACCACCGATCCCGGAGGAGTTTGGAAAGGAGGAACTCATTGCTGAATATGAATTCGTGTATTAGGGGGGAGAAGGGATGAAGAAAAGGAGCTTTTCCCTTATTGCAATCCTATTAATGATAAGCGCCACCGTCTTTTCTCAGCAGGTTGATCTAAAAGGGCTGATAGAGAGGAAGGGGGCAAGGAGGATAAGGATCGCCATCCCGGAACTGGTCATCCGGAGCGAGAAGAGCCAAAAGCTACTGACCGCCGCCTCGGCTATCGTTTCCTCATTGAAATACGACCTCGACTTCTCCCTTGTTTTCTCGGTAATCGGAAGGGAGGAGATGTCCTCTCTCCCTCCGTTCGACGATAGGGCTTTCTCCTTCTCTGCTTTTGAGGGGATAGGCGCCGAAGCGTTGGTAGCGGGGAATATCCGTTTAGAGGGGGGAAAGCTGGTATTAGAAGTCCGGGTCTACGATGTAAAGACGAGACAGATGATATTGGGTAAGAGATACCGAGGAGAACTCTCTCAAGCCCGTTACATCGCTCATACCTTAGCTGATGAGATCGTACTCCGCTACACTGGAAAACCTGGGATAGCGAGGAGCAAGATCGCCTTCTCCTCCGATAGAACGGGGGCAAAGGAGCTCTTCCTGATGGACTACGACGGAGCAAATGTGAGGCAGGTGACCAATTTCAAATCGATCACTATCTTCCCCGCTCTATCCCCTGATGGAAAGAGGATCGCCTTCACCTCGTTCTTCTCCGGCTTCCCCCGACTCTATCTCCTTACCTTAGCCTTGGGTGAGGTGAAGACCCTCTTCAGTGCTTCGGGATTGAACTCCACCCCCAGTTGGTCTCCCGATGGGAAGAAGATCGCCTTCACCTCAAGCAAGGACGGAAATGCAGAGATATACATCCTTGATCTTGAAACGGGCAAGTTGAAGCGGATCACCCATTCCCCTGCTATCGATACCAACCCTTGCTTTTCCCCTACAGGGAGAGAGATCGCCTTCACCTCGAGCAGGAGCGGTTCCCCCCAGATATACATCGTGGATGTGGATGGAGCCAATCTGAGAAGGCTCACCTACCAGGGACAGTATAACGATGGCGCTACCTGGTCCCCTGATGGGCTCAAGATAGCTTATGCCTCCCGCTTTGGTGTGCGCTTCGACATCTTTATGATAAACTTAAAGGAGAATGTGCCCTACCGGCTGACCATAGATGCGGGAAGCAATGAGAGCCCTGCCTGGTCGCCGGATGGGAAACATATCGTCTTTTCCTCGAACCGGGATGGACGATATCATATATATGTGATGAATGCTGATGGCACTGATCAGCGTCGGCTAACAAGAAAGGGAAATAATTTTACCCCCTCCTGGAGTAGGGGGGAATAAAAAGGTGGAGGAAAGTAAGTGCTTATGAAAGGGAAAGGGTTAATATCTTTGGGAATCGGGGTGTTAGTTACCCTTCTCCTATTTGGGTGTGGCGGGAAGAAAGCGAAGACAATAGAGACCCCTCCTCCAGTTCCCACCGTGGAGAAACAAACTCCTAAGGAAACGATAAAGAGGAAACCAGCAGCCGTCATCAAGCCGATAAAGGGGAAGGAGGTCGATATCAGTACCCTATCTATGGATGAGCTCAATGAGCTGGGTTTCCTGAAGGACATCCACTTCGACTTCGACAAGTACAACATAAAACCGGAAGAAGCGAGGATACTTGAGGAAAACGCCCGCTGGCTTAAGGCACATCCTACGGTGAAGATAATAATAGAAGGTCATTGCGACGAACGGGGAACCAATGAGTACAATCTCGCTTTAGGTGAGAAAAGAGCGAGGGCGGCGTACAACTATCTGGTAGCCCTGGGAATCGACCCCTCACGGATGAAGATAATAAGCTATGGAGAGGAGATGCCCATAGACCCAGGGCATAATGAAATCGCCTGGGCAAAGAACCGCCGGGCTCACTTTTTGATCGTAGCGAAGTAATAAAGAAAGGAGGTATTAAGATTGAGAAAAGGCAGGGTTATCTTTCTATCGCTCCTACTCTCCTCCCTAATATTCGCCGGCTGCGGTCCCAACAAGGAGATCCTCAAGATGCAGGATGACATCGCAAAGATCGAGCGGGAGATCCAACTCATCAAGCAAAAACAGGAGGAGATCGAAGGAACCCTAAACAGCACTAAGGAGAACCTTTATTCCGAGATAGAAAAGATCCAAAAAATCCAAGCAGACTCCCTCCTTAAGATAGACGGGCTCAACACCAACTACCAGATCCTATCGGAGAAGCTCGATGATACCAACTACCGCCTTTCCTCCCTCTCTCAGGAAATCTCCAATATAAAGATCCGGTTGAAGCAACCCCAGGAGATATATCAGCCAGTGCCCCCGGCGGAGAAGAAGGAAGCACCCACCCCTTCTACCCCACCATCGACTACCGCCTCTCCGGAGGAGCTGTATAATCAAGCACGAGCCGATCTCCTCCGAGGAAATTACGATTTAGCAATAGCTGGATTCCAGGAATTCATCAAACGGTACCCCGAACACGAGCTCGCCGACAATGCTCAATACTGGCTCGGGGAGTGTTACTATGCCCAGGAGATGTTTGACCAGGCAGCTTCTGAGTTCGACAAGGTGATCACCAACTATCCCCGAGGGGACAAGGTACCCAGCGCCTATCTTAAGAAGGGGTTTTGCTACTTCGAATTGAACCAAACCGCTCGTGGGGTTATCGTTCTCCAACAGCTGATAAAGCTCTATCCCAACTCGAATGAGGCGAAGATCGCTCGGGAGAGGCTACGCAGTCTTGGATTAAGACCCTAAAAGAGGGAGCCGGAAGATGGCACGAGGTCTTAATCGGGTTTTCCTCATCGGAAGGTTGGGAAGGGACCCGGAACTAAGGAGCACCCCGACAGGACAACAGGTAGCCAATTTTACCTTAGCCACCGATGAGGTCTGGCTTGACAAAAATAACCAGTGGCAACAACGAACCGAGTGGCACCGGATAGTTGCCTGGGGTAGATTAGCTGAATTCTCCCATCAATACCTTGCTAAGGGAAAGCTGGTCTTTGTAGAGGGAAGGCTCCAAAGCAGAAGCTGGGAAGACAGAGAGGGAAACAAACGCACCACTACCGAGATAAGGGCGAATCGAATAATCATCCTCGAAAAGAAGGGGGAAACGGTTCCTGAAGAAGAGGTAATACCGGACGAGGTTCCTCCTGACGACGACATTCCATTCTGAACCAAGGATTAAACCGTACTCTCCTCTCGAACTTTGATCAAACCGAGAAGGAGCAAGCCGGTGATAATCTGTTTCACCTTAAGGGGAGGGATATCAACGAGGGGGTAAATATCCCCAAACCTTCTTCTCCCATCTATCTTGGTAATTACCAAATCCACCTCCTTCTCGAACATAAGTCGTTTATAGCCGTCCAGAAACCGATCAGCCAAGGCGAGGACTTTATCATCATCTGGAAGATGATGATTTAGCCAGTTCTCATTATTTATGTGACGAACGACATCGAAAACCAGCTGATAAGAATTGATGGGGAGCTTTATCATCCGCTCTGGAAGGTACCCCTCACGAAGCAAATAGCTTCCTTCATCCCAAAGGAAAAGGCTGAGTACGATCCTCCCCAATTGGAGCTTAAGTGCCCAGAGAAGGGTTTTAGGTGATATATATCCCAAATCAAGAAGCACCTTGCCCAAAGTCTTCTCCGGACCTACCTCCGCCAACGCCTTATTGAGCTTCTCCTCCGTTATCTTCCCCGTCTTGACCAAAAGATAACCCAATTTGTCCTCAGCCTGATTGGAGGAGGCATAGACCACCTTGCCATAAAAAAGGTAGACGACTTTGGTAATCTCCCCCCTTCTCAACCGAAGTTCCCCGGTATACTTCCTGTCGATCAAAGAGACGAGGAGGTGGGGAAACGAATAGGGGACAAGTTCACCTTTTACTAACGACCCTTCTCTCTCCAATTTCGCCTCACAAAACCCTTAACACCGGAGTAGATCATAAGCCGGATTCTGTCCCCACCTTTTAGGTGGGTGATGATCATTCATCTTGGGTGCTGGTTTCCCAGCACCTCATGCGGCCTACCCGGAGGCATCGTGCGGGCCACACTCAAGCGCCTCCCTATTTGGCCTTGCTCCGTGTGGGGTTTACCCTGCCTCCGGCATCACTGCCAGAGCGGTGCGCTCTTACCGCACCATTTCACCCTTACCTCGCTTAAAAGCGAGGCGGTGTAGTTTCTGTGGCACTTTCCTTGGGGTCACCCCCACTGGGTATTACCCAGCACACTGCCCTCTGGAGTCCGGACTTTCCTCCGACACCCTCAAAGCGTCGGCGATCATCGGATCTACTCCGGTGGGTAAGAACCAAAATTAATCCCCCAATCTTGAGGTAACGATACCGTACTGCCTCATTTTTTTATAGAGATTGCTTCGAGGGGTGTCAAGAGCCTCTGCCGTCTTCGATATATTAAACCCGCATTCCTTGAGTTTGGCTAAGATGAACTCCCGTTCCGCAAGCTGGCGAAACTCTCGAAGGCTTCTTGCCTTGAAGAGATCGCCCATTTGCCTTGGCGAAGGTTCTCCCAATGCCCTCAATACCTCTTTTTCATCCACCACCTCCTTCGAGCTTAATATAAGGATCCGCTCCACCGTGTTTTTGAGCTCTCGGACATTTCCGGGCCAACGATGATTGACGAATACCTCCATTGCCCCCTTAGTGTAGCTCCTCTTCCTAAAATTATTCTTGGCACAAAACTCCCTGGTAAAATAATCAACGAGAATAGGGATATCCTCCCGCCGTTCCCGAAGCGGGGGGACATATATCGGCACTACATTCAACCGATAAAATAGCTCTTCGCGGAAATTCCCTTTCTCTATCTCCCTCTTAAGGTCCTTGTTGGTGGCGGCGATAACCCGAACATCTACCTTTATCGTCCGATTGCTCCCTATCCGCTCCACCTCTCCTTCCTGAAGCACCCGCAACAACTTAGCCTGAGTCTTAAGACTCATATCACCGACCTCGTCGAGAAAAAGGGTTCCCCTATCTGCCAGTTCAAACTTGCCTATCTTCCGCTCGGTGGCACCGGTAAACGACCCCTTCTCATGACCGAATAGCTCGCTCTCAATCAGATCGTCCGGGATAGCGGCGCAGTTAACCTGAACAAACCGCTCCCTTCTTCGGGGGCTGGTCTCATGGATCGCCCGGGCGACCAGCTCCTTACCCACCCCACTCTCCCCGGTGATGAGTATAGTGGCAGCGGTCGGTGCTGCCATCTCTATCTCCCGCCAGATCTTCCTTATCGCTTCCGACCTTCCCACCATCTCATAATCCTTGGCAAAGCGAAGTTTCAACTCGCGATTCTCCTCGGTGAGCCTCTTTTGTTTGAGAGCATTTCTTATCACCAAAAGGAGCTTCTCCCGCTCGAGAGGCTTTTCCAAGAAGTCGAAGGCGCCAAGCCGGGTAGCCTCTACTGCGGTAGCTATGGTCCCATGACCCGAAATGACCACCACCTGGGTATCAATCCCTTCCTCCTTCAGTCGCCGTAAAAGTTCAAGCCCATCCATCCCAGGCATCTTTATATCAAGGAGAAGTAGATCGGGCTTCTCCTCTGTCAGAAGAGATAGGGCGGAGGTGCCATCGGCAGCCTCTATATACTCATAGCCCTCGTATTCGAGAATTAGACGAAGGGTATCGCGAATACCCTCTTCATCGTCTACTACCAGAATTCGCCCTTTCATCGTTTTACCCTCAGCGCTACATAGCGGGATAACACCCCACCGTAGGCATCAACCGAAGAGATATAAAGGATAACTACCCTCCCCCGCATCGCCCTCTTCAACTCCCTTTTATAATCCTTTACCGAACTCACCTTTACCCCGTTCACCTCCTGAATAAGATCTCCTCTCTTTAGCCCCACCTCAACCGCTTGAGAAAGGGGATAAATACGGGAAATAGTCACTCCCTTGATCTTCCTTCCAAACCTCCGAGCGAGGGCTTCCTTCAGCTCAGCCACCTCAATCCCAAGCGGTGGTCCTTTAACCTCCTTTTTACCCTTGCCCTTTCCCTTCAATCGGGTAGATTGAGGTGACCGTTTGAGTACCGCAAAGAGGGTGAGCTTCCTTCTTCCCCTCATTATAACTAAGGGGACCCTTTTACCAGGAGGGGTACCCGCCACCGCCGGATAGAGCTCCTTGGGAGAGGTTATCCTTCTTCCATTGAAGGAGATGATCACATCTCCCCTCCTTATCCCTGTCTTCTCAGCAGCACTTCCTGGCTCCACCATACCCACCAAAGCGCCCTTGGTGACACCGAGCTTAAGCCCATAGGCGAGCTCTGGAGTGATCTCCTGAGGATAAACCCCAAGATAGCCATACTCCACCCTCCCTTTGGCAATCAACTGAGGAATAACCCTCTTCGCGATGTTTATCGGAATGGCAAAACCTAAGTTCTCTGAGTTGGCAATGATCAGGGTGTTTATCCCTATAACCTCGCCTCTAATGTTTATCAACGGTCCTCCGGAATTCCCGAAGTTTATTGCAGCATCGGTCTGGATGTAATTCCTAAAAGCAGTATTGGGAGAACCCAATGTCCTCTCCTTGGCACTAACCACTCCCACGGTTACCGTGTGCTCAAGGCCACTTGGATTGCCGATGGCAATAACCCATTCTCCTACCTTTATTTTGTCCGAATCACCAAGTCTAACCGTAGGAAGACGCCCTTTCGCCTCTATCTTTATAAGGGCGATATCGGTTGCCTCATCTCTCCCTATAACCCTCGCCACAAATTGACTTCCATCCGCCAACCGCACCAAGATCTTGTCCGCTCTCTTTACCACATGGCTGTTGGTCACTATATAACCTGCAGGACTCACGATGAAACCAGAACCAGCAGCCCGGCTAACCCTGCTCCCTCCTCCCTCAGGGAAGAAAAAATCCCATAGATTCCCTTTGGTCTTGCCAGGCTCGATCAGGGTATAGGTGGTGATGTTCACCACCGCTGGGTTCACTTTAGCAGCAATCTCAGAGAAATCGCCTAAAGGAGGTCGTACCTTCTGCAAAAATGGATAGGGGAAATGAAAGAAAATAACTATTAATGCTGAAGCCACAAGATACTTTTTCATCTTATTGGAAATAAAAATTATCCTTTTTCCTCAAACAATTACATAATAAACTTTTTAGCGAATTAAGTCAAGAGAAGGGACTTTATAGAGAGGGAATAATTACTATCTCTTTTTGAAATGGAGAGCTTTGAGCTTATTCCTCAAAGTATTTCGATGGATACCAAGTACCTTAGCCGCATGGATCATCCTTTTACCATTCCTCTCAAGAACCTTGAGGATGAACCTCTTTTCAAACTCACTCATCGCCTCCCTAAGGGTGATACCTCGATCTATCATCTCTGAGATCAATTCATCAAGCTTACTCTGCATCTCTCCCTCCGCAGATACTCTGCCCTCCCTCGTTTCCCCCACCTTTAGCCTGCCAGGATAGAAAGATATAAATTGATGTTAATTTTATATCACGAGTAAATTTGAAGTGTCAACCCCATTTTCCCAAAATTCTTCTTATAACTCCTCCCTACCCGTAAGTCGGCGGTAAGCTTCAAGATATTTCTCCCGCGTCTTCTCAACGATATCAGGAGGAAGCTCGGGAACAGGAGGTTTCTTATCCCAACCGATGCTCTCGAGATAGTCGCGCACAAACTGCTTATCAAAACTCACCTGAGAACCACCCGGCTGATAGCTCGCTCGAGGCCAGAAGCGGGAAGAATCGGGGGTGAGTATCTCATCGATCAGGATCAACTCTCCATCAATAATGCCGAACTCAAACTTGGTATCAGCGATGATGATACCTCGGGATTCTCCATAAGAGGAAGCGGTCTTATATATCTCGAGGCTTATATCCCTTATCTTCTGTGAAAGCTCCTTGCCCACCAATCGCACCATCTCCTCATAGGATATATTGACATCATGTCCTGAGCTCGCCTTGGTCGCTGGAGTAAATATCGGCTGGGGAAGCCTCGCTCCCTCAGGAAGCCCTTTAGGAAGAGGAACTCCACTTACCGATCCTTTCTCCCGATACTCCTTGAAACCACCACCCGCAAGATACCCCCGAACAACACATTCTACATCGATCCTTTCCGCCTTCTTAACAAGCATAGATCGCTTCTCAAGCACCTCCCGAAATCCTCTAAGCTCCCTTGGAAACTGATCTACATCCCCGGTTATAAGGTGGTTTTCCACTATACCTGAGGTGAAATCGAACCAAAATAGGGAAAGCTGGGTGAGGATCTTTCCTTTATCGGGGATGGGGGTAGGAAGGATGTAATCAAAGGCAGAAATACGATCAGTAGCTACGATAAGCAGATGTTCGCCGAGATCAAAGACTTCGCGAACCTTACCCCTACGAAAGAGAGGAACACCGGGAAGGTCCACCCTTGCTACTGGTTGCACAGACATAAAAACTACTCCTTCTTTCTTAGGTTAAATTTAAGAAAGAAAAATAAATGGTGCCTCCGGGTGGAGTCGAACCACCGACGCAGGGATTTTCAGTCCCTCGCTCTACCACCTGAGCTACAGAGGCACCCGCCACTTATAAATTTATAGAATGAAAAACCGCCTTGTCAACCCCTTTTTCGCAGGATTTTTTAAGAGGTAGTATACTCTCATATCGCCGTAATGTATAGAGTAATGTCAAGAAAAACCATATATCAAACTAACGAAAACTAAGAGTATCATCCTTTTGGATCGAGTGTTTGAGGAAATTCACATCGTCATGTTCCGGGAAGTCGGAGCGATAATGTCCTCCCCGCGATTCCTCCCGGGCAAGCGCCGCTCGAGTAATAAGTCGAGCTACGGTAATGATGTTTACTGTCTCCAGTGCTTCACGGGAAGAAAGGGACAAAGGAGAGGGAAGCTCGATTGAGGAAATGTGAGAAAGAGCGGAAGAGAGCTTCTCGCCATCGCGGATTATCCCCACCTTCTCCCACATAAGTTTGGTTATCTCCTCCCGGATGGAGGTGAAATCAATTGTGGAAGATGAACCTTTAATAAATGGAAGCGCTACCTCAACCTTATCAGGCAGGGGGGCGGATCTTCTATTATCGTTTCCCCTGCCCGGGCACCATAGACCAAACCTTCAAGAAGTGAATTGGAGGCGAGACGGTTCGCCCCATGGACACCAGTACAGGCTACCTCTCCTGCAGCATATAGGTTCTCGATGCTTGTTCTTCCAAAGGTATCAGTTCTCACCCCCCCCATCATATAATGGGCTGCCGGACGGACTGGAATGGGATCTTTAGTAATGTCTATATTATAGAAGAGGCAAGTCTCGTATATCTTGGGAAAGCGATGACGAAGGAACTTCCGGTCGAGATGAGTGAGATCAAGAAATACATGGGATGCTCCCGTCCTCCTCATTTCGGTGATTATCGCCCTGCTCACTACATCCCGCGGGGCAAGCTCTGCCTGAGGATGATATCGCTCCATAAACAGCTTCCCCTCTATGTTCCGCAGGAGTCCCCCTTCCCCTCTCAATGCCTCGGAGAGGAGAAACCGCGGGGCACCGGGAACGAAAAGGGAAGTGGGATGAAACTGAACGAACTCCATATCCATCATCTCGGCACCGGCGCGAAAGGCGATCGCCATCCCATCGCCAGTGGCAAAGGAAGGATTGGTAGTCTCAGAATAGACCCTGCCACAACCGCCGGTAGCCAGAAGCACCGCCCGAGAACAAAGAAGATATCGCTTCCCACTCTTTTCATCAATATAACTCACCCCCAAACATCTTCCATCCACGGTTATCAACTCGATGGTATAGCTCCGGGGAAGAAACTTTATATTTTTAATGGTCTTCGCCTTCTTCAATAGAGCACGGACGATCTCCTTCCCTGTAGAATCACCATGAGCATGGAGGATGCGACGGCGAGAATGAGCTGCCTCTTTGGTGAAGGCAAGTTTCGTCCCTTCCCTATCGAACTCCGTTCCCCAGGCGATGAGTTCGGTGATGTAGCGGGGTCCCTCGGAAACAAGTATTCGTACCGCCTCTTCATTACACAACCCATCGCCCGCTTTTATCGTATCCTCAAAATGAAGCCTCACCTCATCCTCGTCAGAGAGGGCAACAGCTATCCCCCCTTGGGCGTATTCGGTGTTTGATTCCGATGGCTCATCCTTACACAAAACAAAAACCTCGCCACCCTTGGCGAGCTCTATCGCACCACGAAGTCCAGCGATACCACTCCCTACCACTACGAAGTCGACCTTATAAATCTCTTCGCTCTTCATCTTTATTACCACAACAATCTTAACATAAAAATAGCGGGTAACCAACCAATAACTTCGTCCTTGCTTTTGAGGCTTTCGGATGGTATCATTAATCAGCTAAAATTTAGAAAGGGAGGTTGGGAGTGAAATTGGATGACGACTTAAGAAAGCTGATCAACGAATTAAGTGAGGTAATCAACGAAGCGATCGAAACCTCTCCCTCATTGCGATCTGCATTAAGACGATTGAGACGGAAAGGATATAACATATTCCTTATCCTCGAAGCTACCATGGGAGGGAAAAAACTTCCCCTAACCCCAAAGGGAAACGGGGGCAAACGAAATACAAACAATAATAACAAAGTAAACCGCTACCGGCTTGAGATGACCAAATCCGATCGAGATTTCCTTAGAGCATTAAAGATAAGTCTCGACGACCCAAAAGAGAAGGGTGAGAAATGATAGACAAAGAGCTTCTCGACATCCTTGTCTGCCCTCTGTGCAAGGTTAAGGTAAAACTCACCAAGGATAAAAAGGGGCTCAAGTGTACCAAATGCAACCGGGTCTATCCCATTAAGGATGACATTCCGGTGATGCTAATCGATGAAGCAGTAATTGATGAGGGAAAGGAGACGATCGAAGATTGAGCCCCCGGATATCTCCTCGATCTCCCGGGTCCTGATAATAAGGATAAAATCAATAGGAGATCTGGTATTAACCACCCCTTTTCTTTCCGCCCTCCGTAAATGGAGAAAGAATTTATTCATCGCCTTTGTGGTAGAGAAAGCCTTCTCCCCCCTTTTCTCCTCTGATCCCCGGATAGATCTTCTCATCCCGGTTAAACGAAGCCCTTTTGGGACTCTCGCTACAGCATGGAAGATAAGAAAGATCGGCTTCGATCTCGTGATAAACCTCCACGGAGGAAACAGAAGTGCCCTTCTCACCCTCCTTGCTAAAGGAAAGACCAAACTCGGCTTCGAGCACTTCCATTACCCCTTCGTCTATACCCATCTTATACCCCATCCTCAAAAGTGCTATAGAACCGATAGAATACTCCATACCGTGGAGAATAACCTCTCATCGCTCCTCTGGCTTGGTATTCCCGTTGAAGAGAGGCCCAGGCTATCCTTGTTCCTCTCCAAGGAAATTGAAAGAAGAACGAAAAAGAGGCTTAATAGATTAGGGGTTAAAAACTCCTTCATCCTCATTCATCCTTTTGCCACCTTAAAAAGTAAAGAGTGGCCAGGAGAGAAATTCGCTGATCTCGGAAGAAGGATAAAAAACGAACTCCACCTCCCCCTAATCTTCGTCTCGGAGCCGAGAAGAGAGAAAGAACTGAAGGAAAAAATCATCTCCTTATCCCCTGAGCTACCTTATCTCATCACTCATACCCTTGATGAGCTTGTGGCATTGATAAATCATTGCCATCTATTCATAGGGAATGATGCCGGTCCCACCCATATCGCTGCTGCTCTTGGGAAGAAGATAGTAGTAATATTCGGCTCCTCCGATCATCGGCGATGGCACCCCTGGGGAGTAAAATACTCCCTTATCCGCCATCCCCTGCCTTGCTCACCTTGCCCCGGTAAAAGGTGTAGCGAAGATCCCCCTCTTTCCTGTATAAATAGTATCGAAGTGGACGAAGTCTTTAAAGAGGTGTTATCCCAGATAAATAGCGAGGAGGAGTAAGTGAAAGAAAGAGAAATTATCCCAAAAAAGCGAGCAGAGGAGATATTGAGAAATTTTCAGAGGAGAAAGATCCTCGTCATTGGCGATGTGATGCTCGACAGGTTCCTCTTCGGAAAGGCGGAACGGATCTCTCCCGAGGCGCCGGTTCCCGTAGTGACGATCGACCAGGAAAAGGTCCACCTCGGGGGAGCGGGAAATGTAGCTGCCAATATCTCGTCTCTGGGAGGTACTCCTCTCATAGTGGGGGTAGTGGGAAACGACCTCGAGGGGAGCCGGGTGAGGGAGTTGCTTCGCTCCTTAAAACTACCGGATGATGGGCTCCTGGTTGACAAGGAAAGAATAACTACGGTGAAAACGCGGATCATAGCTCACAACCAGCAAGTAGTGCGGACCGATTGGGAAAAGAAAACCCCACTTTCCCCTACAATGGAAAAGGCGATCGTCTCCCTCTTAAGCGATGTTTTGAATAATGTGGATGCAGTTATCGTTTCAGACTATGCCAAGGGGATGATAACCCCAAAAATTATGAGTTACATTTTAACTGAGGGGAGGAAGCGTGATCTCTTCGTCGCCGTGGACCCCAAAATAAAAAATAAAGAGCTGTATCGAGGCGCGGATATCATCACCCCAAATGTAAATGAGGCGTCCGCATTAAGTGATATTGAGATAGGGAACGAGGAGGAGCTCATTAGAGCCGGGAGAAGGATCCTTCGCCAATTCCGCCTCCGAGCGTTGGTCATCACCAGGGGAGAGAGGGGCATCAGCCTCTTCCTCCGGGATAAGGATAGTGCCGTTCATATCCCTGCTGAGGCTCGCGAGGTATACGATGTTACCGGAGCTGGCGATACCGTCATCGCCAGCTTTACCCTGAGCAAAGCCTCTTCCGCCTCCTGGCAGGAGGCAGCGATAATCGCTAATTCGGCAGCTGGAGTGGTAGTGGGAAAGTTGGGTACTGCCACGGTAAGCATCGATGAGCTCGAGGAAAGTCTTGGAATATCCGGAGAGCTTTTCTTATAGCAATTTCCCCTCTTTTTACATAAAAACTAAATTTTTTGGACCTAACTGCCGATAATATCAAATGAGAGAGAACCTCACTGGCTGGTTGGGCAACAATCTCTCCCTCCCCTTAACTGCCCCCTTCTCAGCTACACCCAACCAGCCTACTACAGGTAAATCTGCATTAGTTGTTGACATTTTCTCTTCATTTAGTATAATAAGAAACAACTAAGTCTCCTCTGAGCAGCTCCCCGGGGGAAAGTGCTTCTTTAGGGGAGAAATGAAGAGGGGAGTTTTTTCCTTTCCGCTTTCTCTCAAGGAAAGAGAAAAGGTAGTAAAATACCTTCCTTTGGTAAAAAAGGTTGCGCGGCAGGTATTAATCTCTCACCGCCTCCCTTACACCGTAAAGGAACTCTTAAGTTATGGAGTAATTGGGCTGATCGATGCCTGCAAGAAGTTCGACCGGAGAAGGGGAGCCAGTTTTGAAACCTACGCCAGGCTTAGGATAAGGGGAGCTATCCTTGATGGAATGAGAGCAGCCGATTGGCTACCTCGTTCTATACGGAAGAAGAAAAAGACGATATGGCGAGCCCTCTCTAAGCTCAGGGCTCAGCATAAGGGAAGAGTTCCTATAGATGAGATATGTAGATACTTAGGGATAGATAGCGACAAATACAGAAACTCCTACTTAGAAGCGCAAAACACCTTTATCGGGAGTTTAGAAGAATATTGCTTAAACGAAGAGGAGGGAAAAACCCTCCTCGCCACTCTGCCTGATAATAAGGTAAAAGACCCTTTCTCAATCTACGAGAAGAAGGAACTGAAGAATACCTTAGCTAAACTGATCGATGAGTTGCCATCTCGAGAGAGGATGATAATCTCTCTCCATTATTATGATGAGCTCAGTATTAGAGAGATAGCACATATCCTCGGGCTATCGGAATCGAGGACCTCCCAGCTCCATGCAAAAGCTATCTCCAAATTGAGAAAAGGTCTTAGGAAGATTTTGAATAAGACGGTTGCCCCTTAAAAAACCGTTCATTAAAAAAGAGAGATTTTGCTGCCTTCCCTTCGATGAGCTGATATTTTGCACCTTTTTCTATGGCTTTTTGAACATAAAGGTGAAATTAGGTTATAATACAACATTAATAATTAGCCGATCTAATGATATGGGTTAGTTGAGGGGAGGAGGTGGAAAATAAACGGATGAAGGATGGAAAGAGGGAAAAATTCCACCCCTCCTACGGATAATGGTTCTTCTCCCAGGGGACCGGCGAGGAGAAGAAAAGCTATAAAGAAGATAAAAAGAGCGGTTAAGGAGAACAAATATTTCATCTCCGCAGAGAAGATAGCGGAGAAGATAATTGAGAAATATTTTCTAACATCTCAAACCGATGAAGGAAAAACCAAGTAAATTACTCTCATTCATCTTGATCCCCTTTTTGTTCCTCCTACCTACCCTCCAGCAGAAAAAGGTGGGAAGTGGATTTTCCCTGTTCTCGGAGAGGCAAGAGCTCGAGATGGGTAAGGAGTTCGCTAAAAAGGTGGAAGCGGAATCGCCGATCCTTGAGGATCCTATCATCACTTCGTACATCGAACATTTAGGACAGAGCTTAGCTGCGGTAAGCGAGCGGAATAACATCCTCTATCATTTCAAGGTAATAGACAGCAAAAAAGTAAACGCCTTTGCCCTTCCAGGAGGATATGTTTATATCAACCGGGGATTACTCGAGATGGTGGAGAACGAAAGTGAATTGGCTGCAGTAATAGGCCATGAGATAGGTCATATCGCTGCTCGCCACGGAGTGAAGCAGTTATCAAAAAGGCTTCTCTTCGCTGGAATAGTTATTGGAACCAGTCTGCTGGTAGGGAAAAAGAGTCGAAAATGGGGAAAAATCACCGAAATAGCCGGCTCTCTTGGGATGTTCGTGGGGATGATGAAGTACTCTCGCGATGATGAGCGACAGGCGGATCACCTGGGATTAATGAACATATATCACGCTGGCTTCAACCCTGAGGGTATGGTTCTCCTGTTTAGGAAATTTGCTCAACTGCACAAAAGAGAGCCTTCCAAAATAGAGAAGATATTCTCCACCCATCCCCCTCCTTCGGAGAGGATCGCCTATACCAAAAAAGAGTTAGCCAACCTCGACTATAAGGGGCGTCCTTTTACCATCTCTCCCGACTTCTCCCAAATGAAGGAGGAGCTCAAAAAACTTCCTCCTCCTCCGGAAGAACAGGGAAGATTGAAAAAGACCTTTGAGATCGACATACCAGCGGATAAAGCCTGGACCGATACAGGGATAACACTCTGGAATAACGACTATATCATCATCGAAGCGGAAGGAGAAATAAACTTGGGAAAATATACCTCTACCCCCAATGGAGGAGACAAGAGAAGCTTCTTTGCCCCCTTAGGGAATAAGGGTTTGGGCGCTCTAATCGGAAAGATAGGAGAAAATGGGAGACCCTTCTACATCGGGGAAAAGCGAGAAGGAAAGGTAAGGGGTAGGGGAAGGTTCTATCTTGGGATAAACGATTCCATCTACAACGACAATAAGGGAAGCTATCGGGCGAAAATAACGCTCATTCGAAAGTTTAAATGAGGGTGCTCCCTTCTAACTGAGAACCTTTATCAACCGGACGAGTTCCTCGTCGATCGGTTTTTTCTTTTTCCAGGTATCAGGAAAAGGGGTGGTTACAAGCTCCCTATTAACCTCGCCAACCATAACCCCCCTTACCCCCTCAAGCAGTGTCTCCACCGCTTTAGAACCGAGCTTGGAAGCTAAGATCCGATCAATGGCGGTGGGAGCACCTCCTCGCTGAACATGGCCTAATATGCAAACCCGGTAGTCGATATCTATCTTCTTCTTCACCTTCTCTGCTACGGTGAAAGCTCCACCTTGTTCATCTCCTTCTGCCACGATGATGATATAGCTCCTCTTGCCCCGCCTCAGCCCCTCTCGAATATCCCGGCAGATCTCATCGATATCGGTCTTGAGCTCAGGTAGCAACACCTCCTCAGCACCCGAGGAGATCCCTACCTCAAGGGCAATAAAACCAGAAAGGCGCCCCATCACCTCGATGAAGAATATCCGCTCAAAGGAAAGAGCGGTATCCCGAATCCGGTCAATGGCATCGAGGGCGGTATTGACCGCGGTGTCGAAACCGATGGTATAGTCGGTGCCGTAAATATCATTATCTATGGTAGCGGGGATACCCACGATAGGTATATCGTGCTCCTTAGCGAGCTCCCAGGCTCCCCGGAAACTACCATCACCACCGATCACTACCAGCCCTTCTACCTTCTCCCGCCGAAGATTATCTGCTGCCCTCTCTCTCCCCTCAGGCGTTTTGAATTTCTCTGAGCGGGATGTTTTCAGGATAGTGCCTCCGCGTTGGATGATGTTGCCTACTGCTAAGGAATCGAGCATAGTGAAATCCCGCTCGATAAGACCAGCGTATCCCCGGCAAATCCCCACCACCGAAACCCCTTTAGCCAAAGCAGATCTAACCACCGCCCTAATTGCTGCATTCATCCCTGGCGAATCGCCACCTGAGGTAAGGACGCCTATCTTCTTCATAACATCACCCCTTTTAGAGAATCTTTGCTTATCCTCTGCCTTATTCACTATAAAAAGAAACAACGGAAAAATCAAGAGAGGAAAAAGTCAAACCATAATATGTTCTTAAATCGACTAATTGCCTAACTCGTTTACAAAAGAACCAATATCCTCCAAGATTCTCGTTGACAAATACCAAAAATCAAGCTATGAAAAATAATGTCATAATTTTTAGGGATCATATGAACAAGGAAAAATGAATAGCAAAAAAACAAAAATTCTTTTTATAATCTTCATTTTCTTCCTGCTTACCTCATTCTTCACCTATCCTCTAATCTTCAGAATGGGAAGCTGGGTACATGATTTGGGCGATCCTTTGCTCAACAGCTGGATCATCGCCTGGGATATCCATGCCCTTACCACAGACCCCTTAAATCTCTTCAACGCCAACATCTTCTATCCCCTTTCCAAAACCCTAACCTATTCAGAAAACCTGCTTCCAACCGCCATAATGGCTGCTCCGATTTACCTTATCAGCGGAAATCCCATCTTAGCTTACAATTTCGCCTTTCTGCTCTCTTACATTATCGCCGGAGTTGGCGCTTATCTTTTGGTTAAAAGGATAACGAAAAGCGACCTCGCCGGTATCTTCGCTGGCATCGTCTTCGCTTTTAACCCGTTCAAGATGGACCACCTAAGCCACTTACAGATACAGAGTTGCGGGTTCATCCCCTTTACCCTACTCTACCTTCACAAGTTCATCGAGAAACCCACCGTGAAGAACTCGTTCTTCTTATCCTTCTTCTTCTTCCTGCAAGCCCTTTCTTGTCTTTATTATGGACTGTTTTTAGCGGTCTCGCTCTTTCTCATTACAATACCCCTCCTCCTTGTTGAACGAGAAAAGATAACCTTAAACACCGCCACCAAACTCATAATCGGCGCCTCACCACCGATCCTATTGCTCATCGCCATCGCCATACCCTATCATCAGGCGTTTTCTAAACTCGGCTTCGAGCGTCCCATCCTCGAGGGGGCGAACCTGACAAGCTATCTCGCCACCTCCTCAATAAATTTAATCTACGGTAAGATTACCGCCTCCTTGGGCAATCATGAACTAAGGCTCTCCTTTGGGATTATCCCTATACTTCTAACCCTCTTTCTTCTTAAAAAACCCCTCCTCAAAATGCTTCGTTCCATATGGACCTTAAGGGCGGGAAACGGCAAATGGGCCAAGAGAGGCTTCATCACCCTGGATATATTGATGGCGATAAGCGGATTTAACTTCTTGTTCACTCTCCTTCTTGGAGGGTATGTATTAAAGCTGGGAGCGCTCAAGATATCCTCTCACTCTCCGATAAACTCGTTTTATATCTTTTTCATCCTTTTCCTTATAAAAGTAACCTTAGTCAATCGAAGGATACTCCCCACTTTATCCGAAGAGGGCAAAGCGATCGTAACCTACTCCTTCCTTGGTTTTTTCGCCCTCCTCTTCTCTATGGGGAAAACGGTCTCCCTCTTCGGCATAGAACTGGGCAAGGGTCCTTACCACCTCCTTCACAACTATGTTCCCGGTTTCAGAGGGATAAGGGTACCAGGGAGATTCGCCATTATAGTGGGAATAAGCCTCGTTGTTCTCTCAAGCATTGGCTTTAAACGATTGGTTCTTGCTCGGGGAGGAAGAAAATCCATCATTATCGCCTCCATAATCCTCATCCTCCTCTCCCTGGAATATATATCCATTCCCCTTCCAATGGAAAAGGTCCCGGTAGGGAAGGAGGTTCCTGAGGTCTATCGGTTTCTGGCTAAGGAGAAGGGTGATTTTGCCATCGTGGAGATCCCCTTCCTTAGACCCATTCCCCAAGAGGCGATATATGTCTATTTCTCCAGTTATCATTTCAAGAAATTGGTAAATGGATATAGTGGATATTTTCCTCCCACTACCTACTTCTTCCACTACTACGGAAGAAAATTCCCTAACCGGGATATAATAGACATCCTTCAATATATAGGGGTCAAATATGTGGTGGTTCATTTAGATAAAATGGGCAAACATAAAAGGAAATACTTCCGGCGAAACCTAGCCCACTTTGGAGAAGAACTTAAGCTTAAAAAGAGGTTTGGCTCTGATCTTCTCTTTGTCCTCTCCCCTCGTAAGGTAAGTTTGCGCGAGATAAAGCTCGACCCCACCAAGGAAATTCCTCCCTCTTTATGGAGGGCGAAGGCTAATTTCTCCAACGAATGTGTCAGAAACGCTTACGATCGAGATTACAAAACCCGCTGGTCTCCGGGACGACCTCAAAGCCCAGGGGAGATATTCGAGGTAGAATTCAATAAGAGGGAGAAGGTAGCAAAGATCGCCCTTACCCCAGGCGCCTATACCCACGATTTCCCAAGGAAGATAATTATAGAAAAATCGGATGACGGAGAAAATTGGGAAATAATCTCTCCCGTTCGCTCACCCGCATCATTTCTCTTTAACCAACTACTCGAAAACCCAAAACATCCCTGGCAGGTGTTCATCTTTCCTCCGGTAGAGACGAAATACCTTCGTCTTCTCCAGATGGGGAAGGACCCGGTCTATTGGTGGTCGATATACGAGATCACCTTCTATCGGGAGTAGGGCTACTCATAACGAAGCGCATCTATAGGATCGAGAAGAGACGCCTTGCGCGCCGGATAATAGCCGAAGAATATCCCCACCCCGGCAGAGAAGAGAAAGGCAAGCCCGATGGAATTCAAGGAGATCAGACTGGGCCAACCGGCAAAAGAGGAGAGCAACTTGGAACCTATTGTTCCACAAAGTATACCAATAATTCCCCCGGTGATGCTCAAGGTAAGTGCCTCCACTATGAATTGGAGCAAGATATCACGCCTTTTAGCCCCAACCGCCCTCCTTATTCCGATCTCCCGTGTTCTCTCAGTCACTGAAACAAGCATTATGTTCATAATCCCGATACCACCTACGATGAGGGAAACGGAAGCGATACCTGCTAAAAGTAATGTCATCGTCTTGGTGGCTTCTCCCGCTGCCTGGGATATGTCGGAGAGGTTCCTTATCCAAAAATCATCCTCCTCAGAAGGAGAGAGATTATGCTTCTTTCTGAGAAGGGCTCTTATCTCCTCCTCTGCCTCATCGGTCTTATCCTCGGATACTGCGGAGACGAGGATTCGTCTGATATGGTCGATGCCGAGGAGCCTTTTCTGGGCAGTGGTGTAAGGGACGATGATAGTGTCGTCCTGATCATGACCTCCAAATGACTGTCCTCGCTCCGAGAGAACACCGATAACGATGAAGGGGATCTTTCTTATCCTTATCACCTTGCCGATCGGGTCTTCTTCCTCAAACAAGTTAGCAACAACCGTCTTCCCCAATACGCAAACCTTGGCTACTGCCCGGATCTCCGATTTACCGAAAAACCTTCCTTCTTCAACGGGCCACTTTCTTATCGCAGGGAAATCCTTTCCTGTTCCCGCTATTGAGGTAAACCAGTTCTTATTCCGATATACGACCTGTGCTCCCAAAGTAACATAGGGAGAAGCCATCGCCACCGAAGGACACTCCTTCACTATCGCCTCCGCATCCTCTGCCTTGAGGCTCACTGCGGATTCTAACCCTCCACGAACACCGCCTCTAAAGGTACTTCCTGCCGAAACATAGAGGAGGTTGGTCCCCAAACGGACAAAATTCTCCTTCACACTGGCGCTCGCCCCTTGCCCGATGCTCACCATAGCGATCACTGCACTCACCCCAACGATCACCCCAAGCATAGTAAGGAAAGAACGCATCTTATTTGCGGAAAGGGCGCCAAACGCCGTCTCTAAGATTGGAATAAGACTGCTCATTTTTCTCCTCGGGATAAGTTTGAACCTACCGCCTTCTCCGCGGAGGACCGAAAGGACCAAACCTAAAACGTGCGGAAGAGCTCCTGTTGGAGCTATAAGATCCTCTCACGCCAACTACTACCACATCCCCTTCCTCAACCCTTCCCCGCACAATTTCGGTATAGTTATCGTTTGAAACACCAATAACTACCGGTGTGGGGACGAGTTCACCCTCCTTTAACAGCCAGATCACCTTAAACCGTCTCCTTCCTCCAGCTCGCCGTCCTTTTAAATTGGCTTGCTGGCTTCGCGGAGAGTTGATATTTTCCCCTCTCTCCCTTCTAAATCTTTTAGCGAGCTCCTCCCTCAATTTCTCCGGAGACAAGTTCGGAGGCTTGAACTCAAGCGCCTTATTCGGCACCAAAAGCACATCCTTCCTCTCGGCAGTAATTATGGAAACGGTAGCGGTCATCCCTGGCCTTAGCTTGAGGTCTGGGTTCTCCACCTCGATTATGGTATCATAGGTAACTACATTTTGAACCTCAACTGGGTTGAATCGAACCTGAACCACTCTTCCCGAAAAAAGCTCTTCAGGATAAGCATCGACCACAAAAGTAGCCCGCTGTCCCTCCTTTACCTTACCTATATCCGCCTCGTCTACATTGCAATCCACCTGCATTTTGGTAAGGTCGTTGGCGATGAGGAATAAGACCGGCGCTTGAAAGGAGGCAGCTACCGTCTGCCCCACATCCACATTCCTCGCTATCACTATCCCATCTACCGGGGAGGTAATCACCGTATGTTCAAGATCCACCTTGGCGGAATCGAGCGCCGCTTTAGTTTCCGCCAACCGCGCCTCAGCCGAGCGAAGATCCGCCTGCGCAGAAAGGTAGGCATCCTCGGCGGCATCCCTCTCCTCCTCCGACAACATCCCCTTCTTGAAAAGCTCAACCGCCCGCTTGTACTTCCTCTTCATAGTCATAAGATTTACCTTTGCCTTATGAAGAGCTGCCTCCGCCATCTTATAGTTCGCCTCCGCCTGCTTCACCCGAGTGATGAACAACGATTGCTCGATCTCCGCTACCACCTGTCCCTTCTTAACCCGGGAATTAAAATCAGCATAGAGCTTGGCAATCCTACCTGATACCTGACTCCCCACCTCGACTTGAGTAATAGGGCTCAAACTGCCGGTAGCCATCACCACTTGTTTCAAATCACCCCTTTTTATCTTCGCCGTCTGGTACTCGAGTTTGTTATTCTCTCCTTTCTGGATGAAGGTATAACCAACAACGATGATGGCAATAGAACCGATGATCCCGATCAATATCCCTATGGTTTTCTTCTTCATTTTTCCTCTCCGAGGATTACATTTTAACATACTCCAGCATTATAAAGACACATCTTGGTGAGAAAAAGTTTAAATCCGTTGCTAAATTTAGTTGCATTGAGGAAAGAAATTTCGGAAAATTTCAAGTTATGCCGAATCTCAAAACCTTCTGACGGAGGGAAAGATGGAAAAATTATTTCTTACCCAGGAAGAGATAGCTCGTTCAATTGATGAAGCCTGCCAGAAAAAGGTTTCCTTCTCCTTTATGAGGACATATGTCTTAGCCATATTGGCAGGGGTCTACATTGGGTTTGGAGCACATCTCTATACAGTGGTGACCACCGGCGAGCTGGGAAAATCTTGGTTCGGCTTAAACAAATTCTTGGGGGGAAGTGTATTCAGCGTGGGCTTGATGCTGGTCATCATCGCCGGCTCTGAGCTATTCACCGGGAATTCTCTCCTCTCAGCTGGGGTAATAAGTGGAAGGGTAAAACTCCGCCAGGTCTTCCGGAATTGGGCTATCGTCTACTTCGGGAACTTCACCGGCTCAGTACTTCTCGCCCTTATGATATCCAGAAGCGGGATCCTAAAAGGGGCAGTAGGGGAGAATGCACTCAATATAGCCTATTATAAGGCAACCGCTCTCTCCTTCAACGAAGCGCTCCTTCGCGGAATAGGCTGTAATTGGCTGGTGTGCCTCGCCATAATCCTCGCCACCTCAGCGAGAACCACAGCGGGCAAGGTGTGGGGAATATATTTCCCCATTATGGCGTTCGTCGCTTCCGGCTTCGAGCACTCGATTGCCAATATGTACTTCATTCCTGCCGGGATATTCATCAAGAGTTTAGTCGGAACTAAAGGTATCTATACCGCCTTGAATTGGACATCTATGTTCTTGAACAACCTGATCCCGGTAACTATTGGAAATATCATCGGGGGTGCTTTATTCGTGGGGCTTCCTTACGCCCTTCTTTACGGGAAAACCAAAAAAGGCTGAGGTTTTTCTAAACCTCAGCCTTACTCCCCAGAAAATACCCAAGCACTACAGCTTGAGGAAGCACCACTCCTTACTATAGGGGACGCTGCCCATTAGCACCCCTTTTTTCTTGGTAACGAGTAAGCAATCGCTCGGATTGTAGCCGAAGCCATTTTCTGGATCGTAGAGGCCTGGCTCAACGCTAAAGGTCATCCCCTCCTCAAGAACGGTATAGTCCCCTAAAGCGATGTAAGGAGGCTGATGCCCCTCCATCCCCTGTCCATGAGCAGGGCGATGGTAGATGAGCTTTTGAAGCCCCATCTTCACCTGATAATCGTGGATCTTCTTTGCCACATCAGAGCAGGTGACACCGGCACGGGAGTCCCTCTCTTGGATATAGACGCACTCCGTCACCACATCCCATACCTTTTCTCGGTATTCATCCCAGGGGTAAATCTGGAAGCAACGGTAAAGCTCACCACCATAACCCCCTATCCTGACAACACCGGCTACCTGAAGGGCGTCTCCCTTCTCTATCTTCTTGTAGAAGAATTGATTGGGATGGGGATAAGCGGTAGCCACACCAGTACGACAGGCTATGCCGATGGTGATCCCTACTGCATTATGTGGTCTTCCATCGTGCTTTATATCCTTCATTATTAGGTCAACCCCGTACTCCCGAGTAGCATTAGCCACCTCGAAGTCGGTGGCGTCGGTTCCGTGTTCCAGGATATAGTCCCGGGCAAAGGCATGGATCTTACTGAAATAGTCCATCGCCCGCTGGATGAGCGCTATCTCCTCCGGTGTTTTCACCATTCGCATCTTGATGCAGATATCGCTTATGTTGACGAACCTCGCCTTGGGAAGAACCTTCTTGATCTTCTTGAGCTCTAACGGGGTAAGCTCCCTATCGATCCCTATCATCTTATCCCCAAAACCGCGCTTCTTGATCCCGGAAAGGAGCCAAAGGAAAAGATCGACAGTTTTGCCCTGAACCACTTTGCCGAGATTAGGGAATCCACCCTTTGCATGAAGGTAGTCGAAGTAATACTCACTATCGGTGCACCACCAGGAGGTAACGAGGTCCCGATCGAGCCCCGGATGATACCAGAATATGGCATCCTCCCGAACCGGAATAAGGACATTGAACGGCCTTTCAGTAGTGGTGTGGAAAAGACCGGTGAAATAGATTATATTCCATCTGTTCTGAAGAAGGATAGCATCCACGCCCCGCGCTCCCGCCTTCTCCTTCAGTCTTCTAACCGTCCTCTTGTACCAGGAAAGGGGAAGGCGATCGAAGTCAGCCACCGGGGGATGCTCCTTGCTCTTTACGAGTAAAGCCTCTGACCCCTTATTACCAAATTTGACCTCGGGAAGGGGAAGTCCTCTACCAAAGCCTAAAGCAGCAACCCCTAAGCCCGCATTTTTTATAAAATCCCTCCTCGTTAAACCCATCCCACACCTCCTTATGACTTGGGGTTCACCAGCCCCCTTCAGGATGAAGAATCGCCGGCTTAAGCGTCCACGCCTGGAGCCGGGCAAGCTCTATGAGATCGGGGGCGGAAAAGCCTTTAGGGAAAACCGACCATTGCCAAATATCTCTTCCAAAGACATAACGCTCAAAAGAAGGATGCCCCTTCACAATAGGAAACTCCTTTCCCACCTCCTCTCCCGAGAGAACCCGCTCGGTCACCCAGCCCAAGGTGGCGAGAAAATCGGCCGGAGCGAGCTTCACCTTTCCTACCTCGATAAAATTGGGTATCCGATGCTCCTTGGAGAACACCTTCTGAAGCCGGTTTACCGCAGAGCAGAAATCGGAGCGCAAAACCCTCTCCCCAGTGGTAGTAATGCGAGCAGTTGGTCCCTCAAATATGGGGGTTAATTTTACCCTGTTGGGTATTTTCCCCTCCTTTTCATAAGAGGCGAAGAAGTTAACCAGAACGGAAAACACCTCGCCGGGAGAAAGGGAATAGCCATCCATAACAACAAAAGAGATGTTATCCACCACGGAACGGGCAAGAAGAAGTACTGAAGAGGGGGGATAGGAGGCTTCAGGAGCAAGATCGCGATAGAGATGAAGGAGTTCACTGCCTGAAACCGATCTTACCCCGGGAAGGGAAAGGAGAAATTTGGTATATTCATCGAGATGCCTAAAGCTTAGCTCTATCTCCTCTTTTGAACGGAGAGGCGGTTTCACCCATTTACCAGGTGGGGTATTCTTCCCCTCCTTGAAGTTAAGCCTATCCCAATAGGTCTTGGTAACGAACTCCAGAGGATGAGAATAGGTGCTTATCACTCCGCCACCCCGTTTCCTTAGAAGCGACCAAGCCCGTTTTGCCTTTTCTTCTGCCCTTTTTAAATCATCCTCAGTAGCAAGGGCATGGAGTTTTATCACCGTGCTCCTCATTCGGTAGATATTGAGTACGCCTAAATACCAGAAGGGCTGATTATCTATCCCTATGTGATCCCCCTCATCGAGGTAAAGCTTTATCCCCCACTCCCTGAGGACAGGGTAAACCTGCGGTGCCCAAGCGGAGCCAGGTTGTCCATAACAGATGGGGACTCGTCCAAATACCCTCCTTACCGCCAGCTCCCCCTTCTCCTCGCGCCGTTTAAACTCAGCGACGCCTTCAGCAAACCCCTTTCCCTTCAGATACTCTCCTATAGTGGGATGTATCGAATGATTGTAGCTATGGAAGCCAACTTCATGGAAAGCGAGGGCGGAGATGACTTCGGACAACCCCTTTTTCTCTATCTCCTCAGCCTTCATCCCTACCACCTTAAATACCGCTTTCACCCCATTCTTCCTCATAATCTCCGCAATCCTTATCGCTGCCTCGTTGCTGGGATTCCCCGAGATATAATCCTCATAATCGAACCAGAAAACGACATAAACCGGAGGAGTATCCTTATCCTTTGCGGTAGCAGGTGCTGAAAGGAGCAACCCAGGCAAAATAATGACGATGGAAACGAAAATGACCAAATATTTACGCATTGGAGGTCTCCTTTAAGAGAAGTGTTATAGGTAGAACCCTCTGGATTTCAAATATATCAGTCCTTTCTTCGAAAAGTCAACCAAGAAGCAATTAGGGTTGAAACTCTCCTTTGACTTCTGGTATAGTAAAAAGGTCTTTATATTTTTTACTTATAGGAGAGGAATAATGAAATTAGCCAAGAGAATGAGCAGATTAGGTACTGAGACCGCCTTCGAAGTATTGGCGAAAGCCAAAGAACTCGAGGCACAGGGAAAAAGTATAATTCACCTCGAAATAGGTGAACCAGATTTCGACACTCCGAAAAACATCCGCAAGGCGGGTGTTGAGGCGATAGAGAAGGGGTGGACTCACTATACCCCAGCTGCTGGTATACCTGAACTGAGAAAGGCGATCGCCGAATACATAAGCAAGACGCGGGGGATCGAGATTGACCCTAAAGAAGTGGTCGCCGTTCCCGGTGGTAAATCAATAATCTTCTTCACCATCCTCGCTCTGGTGGATGAGGGGGACGAGGTCATCTATCCCAATCCTGGCTATCCCATCTACGAATCGGTGATCAACTTCGTAGGAGCAAAGGCGGTTCCCATTCCCCTAAAGGAGGAGAAGGATTTCAGGCTCGATATCTCAGAACTCGCGGGGCTGATCACTGACAGGACGAAGCTCATCATCATAAACTCCCCTCAGAACCCAACTGGTGGAGTACTCACCGAAGACGATCTCTCCCAGATAGCTGAGCTCGTGAAGAAACATGACATATATGTTCTTTCAGATGAGATCTATAGCGAGATCCTCTATGATGGGGAGAAGCATCATTCGATATCCAAGGTGCCGGGGATGAAGGAACGGACGATCATCCTCGACAGTTTCTCCAAGACCTTTGCTATGACCGGTTGGCGTCTGGGCTATGGGGTAATGCCCGTCGAGCTTGCGGAACAGATCACCAAGTTGATGATAAATTCAAATTCCTGCAATGCCGGTTTCACCCAAAAGGCAGGGGTGGAAGCACTTACCGGTCCCTGGGATGATGTAAGGGGTATGGTGGCGGAATTTACCAGGAGGCGCGATGTCATAGTCGAGGGATTGAATAAGATACCCGGTATAAGCTGTCGCAAGCCGAAGGGTGCTTTCTATGTCTTCCCCAATATAACGGGAACGGGAAAGGACAGCAAGTTTTTGGAAAGCTATCTCTTGGAGGAAGCGGGGGTAGCGGTTCTCTCGGGGACCGCTTTCGGGAAATATGGCGAAGGTTATCTCCGGCTTTCCTATGCTAATTCCTTAGAGAATATCAAAGAAGCACTCTCTCGGATAGATAAAGCCATCCGAGCACTTTAACCGAATCTCATCTCAAGGAGGGAGAAGATGCCAATAATCGATTCCAAAACAGGAAAGGTGGTAAAAAAACTATCTCCAGCTGAGCTCAAAGAGGCAGCCAATCTTATGCGCGCTTACACCTTGGTAGCGCTTGCCGCCGCTCGTTCGGGCCATTCCGGAGGAAGTCTTTCGGTTATGGACATTATGGCTGCTCTCTATCTCAACAAGATGCGGATCGATCCCAAAAACCCCTATTGGGAAGATCGCGACAGACTCATCCTCTCTACGGGCCATAAGGCGCCAGCCATCTATATGGCGATGGCGTTTGCCGGATATTTCGATCCGGAAGAGGTTATGACCCTAAGGAAGCTGGGGAGCCCCTTCCAGGGTCATCCCCATTGGAAGAAGCTTCCCGGAATGGAGGCTTCAACCGGCTCCCTGGGACAGGGGTTGAGCATTGCCATTGGTATCGCCCTGAGGGGTAAGTTGGATAATAAAGACTATCGGGTCTACTGCATTATGGGAGACGGCGAGCAACAGGAAGGGCAGATATGGGAAGCGATAATGGAGGCGGGACATTACAAGCTGGACAACCTAACCGCCATAGTGGACAAAAACCGGCTCCAGATAGATGGCTGGGTACGCGAAGTAATGGATATCGACCCCTTAGCGGACAAATATCGCTCCTTCGGCTGGGAGGTAATCGAGATCGATGGCCACAACATTGAGGAGATACTGGAGGCGCTGGATAAGGCAGAGGGGATAAAGGGTAAACCCACCGTGATCATCGCTCATACGATAAAGGGTAAAGGGGTCGACTTTATGGAAGACCGGGCGGGTTGGCATGGCAAAGCACCTACTGTAGAACAGATGAAGGAGGCACTCGCTCAACTCAAGGTGGATCTGCCGGTGGACAAACTCCTCGCCAAGGCTGAAGAATACCAGAAGAAGGTGGAGGAGAAACTCAACGCCAAGATGCCCAAGTTCAGCCGGAACTACTGGTGGAACGAAGCGAACAATATGAAGGTGGATATGGAGCCCACCAGAATGGGCTTCGGCAAAGCGCTCGATGAAATCGGTGATGACGAACGGATCATTGCCCTCGGTTGTGATATTTCCGGTTCGATCAAGATAAGCGATTTTTACGCCAACCATCCGGAGAGGAAGAACCGTTTCCTCTCAATGGGGATCGCAGAACAGAGCGCTACCGGAGTAGCTGCGGGGCTGGCTAAAGAAGGAAAAATCGCCGTATTCGGAACCTATGCCGTCTTTTCTGCGGGAAGGAACCTCGACCAGGTGCGTACGACCGTTTGTTACGGCGATTTCAATGTGAAGATCGCTGGAGCCCACGGCGGGGTTTCCGTTGGTCCTGATGGGGCTACCCACCAGGCATTGGAGGACCTCTTCCAGATGACCGGCCTCCCAAATATGCGGGTAGTCGTCCCCTGTGATTCCATCGAGACGAAAAAGGCAACCAAATATATCATCCTCGATCTGGTGGGACCTGCATATGTCCGATTTGCCCGAGAGGCCACTCCGATAGTCACCACTGAAGAGACCCCCTTCGTCTTCGGTAAAGCAAATGTTATAAGGTTTCGAGAGGAGAAACCTCGATTCATCGATGCCTTCGAGACGAAGCTGGAATCGGAGTACACCTCAGAAAACGAAGACATAACCATCATCGCTTGCGGACCAATGGTACCCGAGGCGATGCGCGCTGCTTACATCCTGAAGAAGGAGCACGGGATAGAGACAAGGATAATAAACCTCCACACTCTGAAACCGATCGATGAAGAGGCGATTATCCGTGCTGCCCGTGATACCGGGGTCATCCTCACCGCTGAGGAACATCAAGTAGGAGGATTGGGAAACCGGGTGGCAGCGGTAGTGGTTCGTGCCCGGGAGCTCTATAAGAAGCCGATCTTGATGGATATGGTTGGAGTTGACGATCGCTTTGGCGAATCTGGCTATCCCTGGGAGCTAATAAAGGAATTTGGCCTCTCCGCTGAACACATCGCAGTAAAGGCAAAGGAGCTCTATGACATAAAGAAAAAGGGCTAATCGGTCCTAACAACCTTGCTTAGAGAAAATAAAAAGGGCGGGTTTTCCCGCCCTTAATTTTCCCCCCAATAAACACTACCTTTCCTGCCTCTTTCTCCACTCCTCGAGTGGGATGGCGAATTCCCGTTCTACTCGTTCTCGATTGGTAGGACCTGAGTTGTAGCTGCAGAAGGGGTATATCTTGCCGTCAAGTGTGGAGTAATGGATAACACAACGACGAACCCTCTCCGTCTGGTAATTGTAAGCGTCCATAAAGTGCATCCCAGCAACGAACATATAGCTTATCCTATCTTTCCCCCATTTACCGCTTCTTCCTATCTTTTTATCGATCAACCCGTAGAGAGATTCGATAAAGTCGAAGTAGGAGAGACCAGGTGGAGCATACTTCTCCCGATAATATTTCTTAAAGTTATGGTAAAAGAGAAGTTTTGCAGGAAGTTTAAGCCAAGAATGTTCCAGCCTCTCCGCCCGTTCATAGAGCTCGGTAAGGAACCCCTCGACATCAACGAACCTGGTAACTGGATAAACATTACCATCTTTGTCAATGTAGATAAATGTTCCCAATCCACAGTGAGGATGGCAGGTAACATTCACCATTTTAGTCCCGGTAAGTGCCTTTATGAATTTGGGAAAAGGAGAGACGCAACTCACTGGATACCAGTCGTCCTTGGTAGAGATAAGACCTGTTTGCTCCTCAATACAGCGCGCCATATCGGGAAGGGTAAACCGCATTTTCATCCGCTCAGTAGCATCTATCCTCCCGGTGAAGGTAACCGGCTGGGCACTGATCCCGGAGATCACATCTCGGTTCTCGATGGCATAAAGGAGGATAGGACCAACCTGATGATCGTTAATCGTATTTACTATGGTGGGAACAAGAACTACCTTCATCCCCGCTTTGCGGAAGTTATCCACCACCTTATCCTTGATGGCGAAAAGCTTTCTCCCCCGCGTTTTCTCATAAACTGTGTCATCCACCCCATCAAACTGGAGGTAAATGGTATGAAGGCCTGCTTCCTTGCACCGAAGGGTAAAATCAAAATCAGCGAACTTCAAACCATTGGAGGCCACCTGGATATGAGTATAACCCAACTCTCTTGCTGCGGCTATTATCTCCACAAACTGGGGGTGAAGCGTTGGCTCGCCCCCGGCGAACTGAACCGCAGTGGCGGGATCTGGCTTCTCCTCGCGAGGACGTCTAAGCATCTCCAACACCTGATCGAAGGTGGGCTCCACCACGAAACCAGCAGCATTAGCATTGGCAAAGCAGATGGGACAACTGAGATTACACCGATTAGTGAGATCGATGTTGATCAAACAGCTGGTACTGGTATGAAGATTACAAAGACCACAGGAATAAGGGCAACCTTTGGTATTCTCGGTAAGGGGATTTTCAAACCCTTCCCCATCCATAAAGTGCCACCGCTCTGCCTTAAGATACAGGTCCACATCCGACCAGTAGAGGTCCTTGAAGTATCCATGCTCGGGGCAGGTCTTCTCCATCATCACTCTACCGTTTTCTTCGAACATACGCGCCGGAATCACCTTCAAGCATTCAGGGCATAGCGATTCCACCGTTTTTGGCAAACCACGGGTGATCGGTTTTATAGGGGCGCCGGTACGAGTCTGGCGTATCTCCCTTTTCTCCTCTACCGCTGTCCCACCATTCCTCAGCGTTTTCCTCAAGTTAGAAAGTATCCCCATCTTCACACCCCCTTGAAAATCTTTTTAGAATATGCTCTCTTCTTTTTTGAGAAAAAAACTCTTCCTCCTTCCAATTTAGAACTTATTATACCACAATAACCCAGGGGAAAGACAAAATTTAAAAATTTTTTCCTTTTTATCTCCGCTATAATCTGATATAATTATTGTGAAATCTGATAATTAGGTGGGAGAAGGGGGTTCCTTATGAAGAAAATAGCAATAGGGGTGAGTATCTTATTGGTAGCTTCACTTGCTTATGGTGGCGGTTTTTTGAAAGGTGGGATAATCGTTCATCCCGATGTGGGGGGAATCTCCGAACGATGGCTCATCTCCACAGGAAGTGACTATTACATCGGAGATATGGTGGCTTTGGGACTTGAGATCCAAACCGCCTACCATAGTTCGAATAACATCAGCTCCGTACCCCTAAATGGGTTCATCAACCTGAAGGTAAGACCCAACCTTTCTGGGGTAAAGCCGGTGGTAGGAGTAGGATTTGGCCTGATGAGCAATCTCCTTTGGGGAGATAATGTTGACCTAACCTTCTCCAAAAACACAGGGATGCATCTCATCGGAGGACTTGAATTCGGAATGAGTCATGGACCCGCTTTTACTGTAGAGCTACAGGCACTCCGTTCATTCGCTACCGGCGCGAGCTTTACCTATGTTATCTTGGGAGGCGTGAGGTTTTAATAAAAGACCCCCCTTCTTACTCTGCCGAGCAAAAGAAGGGGGGGTCGCTTATTAAAATTCTATAAGTGAGAAAACATCGTAATCCCTAAGCTTATTCCTTCCCTTCAAGAAAGTGAGCTCAATAAGAAAAGCCACCCCTAAAACCTTACCGCCCAGCTTCTCCACCAACTCACAGGCTGCTTTCGCCGTTCCCCCAGTGGCGATTAGGTCATCCACGATGAGAACATTCTGCCCCGATTTTATTGCATCGCGATGGAGCTCGATGGAATCGGTGCCATATTCGAGCTCATAGGTGGCGGAAATCGTCTCTGCGGGGAGCTTCCCCGGTTTCCGTGCCGGAATGAAACCCACCCCCAGCTTATAAGCAACTGCAGCGGCGAAGATAAAACCTCGAGATTCAATCCCCAACACCAAATCGACCGGTTTCCCCTCAAAGGGCTCAGCCAGGCGGTCAACCGCTTCCCGAAATGCCTCTTTATCCTTCAAAAGAGTGGTGATATCTTTAAAAATAATACCTTTCTTGGGAAAATCTGGTATATCCCGAATCTTCTCGGCTAAATTTGTCACTGGTTATCCTCCTTTGGGATGGTTAATATTTGACCATAAACGACTGATATGAACCCTTCGGCGTCTCCTCCTTTACCTCTACGGAAACGACAATAGCCGCCGGAGGACCTTTGGAGAGCCGGTGATAAAACTCCTTGATCCTCTCCTTCTCCCCCTCGGCATAAACCTCTACTCGGCCATCAGGAAGATTACGAACCCAACCGGTAATGTCGAGCTCACTCGCCTGAGCAATGGCGAAGTAACGAAAACCAACCCCCTGCACCCTTCCCGAGATGAAAAACCTTCGGGCAATCATAAAGAAGACCTTACTTAAGAAAAAGTTAAGAGCAACAATGGTCGGGGCGAGAGGATTTGAACCTCCGACCTCCTACTCCCGAAGCAGGCGCGCTAACCAGTCTGCGCTACGCCCCGACCACTCTGCTAAAAATATAAATTAAAACCCCTCCCCTGACAAGCCCCTTTTTATTTGAGCAAATGCTTAACAAGGAGGAACCCGAGGACCAGAGCGACCACAAATATGATGGTAAGGAGGTTGAAATAGCGTTCAATGAACTCCTTTATTTTGGCGCCAAATTTATAGATCAAACCTCCAACCAAGAAAAAACGGGCAGAACGACTAATTGTAGAGGCAACAAGAAACACCACAAAGTTTATCTTGAACGCTCCCGCCGCTATGGTGAACACCTTGTACGGTATAGGGGTAAATCCGGCGATCCCCACTGCCCAGGCGTTATATGTCTCATAAAGATGCTTTATCCGATAGTACTCATTCATTACCCCATAGAAGGTAAGTATCCGCTCGCCAACAAGGTTGAAAAGCTGAAGCCCGATATAGTAACCGAACATTCCACCGATCACTGATCCTACAGAACATATCGCGGCGTAGAAAAAAGACCGCTTGGGCTTGCTGATCGAAAGGGCGATGAGGAGAACATCAGGGGGAACAGGGAAAAAGGAGGATTCGGCAAAAGCGAGCCCGAATAAAGCAGGGCTCCCATACGGGGTCTCTGCCCAATGAAGAACCCAATCGTACAACCTCCGGATGATATGAGGACGCTTCTCTGAACTGCTTTTACCCATTATTCATCCTTCAAGAAACGAGGCAAATTCCTTTTCCCAATCCTCTTTCAACTGGGGAAGTAGTTGGTAATCCGTCAAATCGAGCTTAAGGGGGGTGATTGAGATATAGCCTCTTTTCAAAGCGCCAATGTCAGTATCCTCCGGCTCTCCCTCGGGATAATGTTGGGGACCAATCCAGTAATAGAGCTTCCCTCGGGGGTCAACCCGCTCCAGAACCGATTCCCCTCCGCTTCTCCTTCCTTGTCGCGTGATTCTGACCCCTTTGATCTCGGAAGAGGGCACATTGACATTGAGAAATCTCCCTGGGGGAAGGGGGGATTTAATAAGTTTAGAGGATAAAACCTTGGCGAACAAAGCTGGCTTTTTGAAATCACCATCGGAATCCTCAAAAGAGATGGCAAAGGATGAAACACCGAGCAACGCCCCCTCCATAGCTCCTGCAACGGTGCCCGAATAGGTGATATCGTCAGCAAGGTTCACCCCTCTGTTTATCCCGGAGACAACAAGGGCAGGCTTTGCTGGAAGCAATTTAAGCACCCCAAGGAGAACGCAGTCGGTAGGGGTGCCACATACCGCATATCTCTGAGGGGCGATCTTCTCCGCTCGGAGCGGTTGATTAAGGGTAATGGCATGGCTTACCGAGCTCACCTCTCGCTCAGGAGCCACCACCCATACCTCGCCTACCGCCTCAAGCTCCTCAGCCAACATCTTTATCCCGGATGAAAGGATACCGTCATCATTGGTCACCAATATGATCGCCATAATTCCCTCGTGAAAGATAACAAAAAATGGTCGGGACGAGAGGATTTGAACCTCCGACCTCTGGACCCCCAGTCCAGCGCGCTAAACCAGCCTGCGCCACGTCCCGACCCGATTCATTTATTAACATCTCGCTCCAAGATTGTCAAGAGATCGCTAAGCTCTTTTTTCACCCTCCTCAATATATCCCTTGCCTCATCCCCGCCAGAGGCAGAAATGGGGGGAGCTCCCTCCTTTCTCCTTCCAGCCAGCTCTTCAACGAGTTTCTTCCTCGCACCAGCGATGGTGTACCTCTCTTCGTAAAGGAGTTTCTTTATCTTAAGAACAATCTCGACATCACGGCGGGAATAAATCCGCTGTCCCGAAGAATTCTTCTCTGGGGAAAGGGGTTTAAACTCCGTCTCCCAATACCTAAGGACATAAGGGGGAACACCAACGATTTCCGCCACTTCTCCTATCTTAAAGTAGAGCTTTTCGCCCAACATCCTGTTCTTAAGCTTATCACTTGTCATAACGGGTCATCCGGGTGGAGTTCAAATTGAGACGCTTCACAAAAAGCTGGGATGGCTTAAACACAACCGAGTAGTGTGAGGGAATCGACTGTCTTTCCCCTGTTTGTGGATTCACCACCTCCCTTTCGTTCTTCCTTCTTATAAAAAAAACCCCAAAACTGGATATCTTAACCTTCTCCCCCCGTTTCAACCTCATAGCGATTAGGGAGAAAATAAGGTCCACCAGATTAAGCGCCTCTTTTTTTAAAAGCCCCCCATGCCTGTGATATATCACCTCAGCCAAATCCTTCTTTGTCATCGGAACAACTCCACATCCCTCTCCTTAAGCACCAGAGGAAGGGTTATCTCGTCACCTGACTTTAACAATATCACCTCGTCCCTCCTCCCCACCCCCTCCTTAACCGCGCTAAGCTGATAAGCTCCTGGAGAGACCCCTTTTATAAGGTAATCTCCCTCCTCTGAGGAGAGGGTGGTAGCAACGAGCTTCCCCTCCCGATCGACCAGCTTCACGGTAGCCCCAGAAACAAAGGTGCCCCTGATAGTCAACACCTTTCCTCTTACTATACCACCTGCTGAACCAAATCTTTTAAAGGGAACCTCGATAAATTTATCCATCCCAGCAAAAACTTCCACCTCCCTCGTCTCCTCAGTATATCCATCCTTTAAAAAGGAAAGGGAGAATCCCCCTTCGGGAAGCTTCAGGAATTGGAATTTCCCCTCATTGTCGGTGAAGGTAGCGTCCTCATAGGAAAGGTCCCCTCTACCTTTCAGTATCACAATCACCTCGCCCACTCCTTCCTTGGTCTCATCGTCCAAAACCGCTCCTCGCAAAACCCCATAGCCGGGAGCGAGCTCGAGCTGTTTCGAAATAATTTTGGAAGCACCAGGAGTGAAGACCGCCCGCGAACGGAAAACCCGCTTATAGCCCTCTTTTGACGCCTGAAGTATATAATTTCTTCCCCGCTTCAAATCGGAAAACTCAAATTCTCCGTTAGCACCCGTCTTGGTGGTCCTCACTTCCTTGGTGCTCTCATCTATTAGTTCGATGGTGGCATCGGGAAGGGGGAATTGATTAGTGGTATCGTAAAGTTCCCCAACCACTTTAAATACCGGCTTCTCCAGGATGAGCTCCACCGAAACTTCCTCTCCCGGACTAATAGCCAGGATTTTCTTCGACTCGCTTCCCGAAAGATAGCCTGAGGCGCGAGCGGCTATAGTGTATGTCCCTGGGCGAACCTCATCGAAAGAAAAAGAGCCATCAGGAGTACTCCTTACCTCCTTTATCACATAACCCACACCATCGAGGATGTCAACTCGCACCTCGGGAAGAGGCTCACCAAAATCCGATAAAACCCTTCCTTTGACCTTACCCGGAGCCTTTATCTCAGTTTCAGCAGTAATATCCCCTCTCCCCTTTGAACCAGAAGACCTCGGCGAAAGCTTTACCGTAGGAGTTTCATCTCCTAAGAGGGCTTCTTCCTCTTCCGCTTCCTCTAAAGAAGTAGAATCGATAGGTTGAGGCACCGCTAACGGCTTTCTCCTTGCGGAGTAAAACCTTAAGACCCAGTAAGTGGCAAGACCAGCAGCACCAGCCAACCCTATGATTAAGAGGATACCCATTAGCTTGCCAAATATCAGAGACTTAACCCTAAGCTCGAAGACAACTACCTTGAACCCCCCATTAAGCGCCTCCTCAGGTAGAGCTATCTTCCTTCCCGTCTCATCCCAACAGGGAGAGCCCGGATTGGTATTGCTTACCTCCGATATCTCCCGCACAATGTTGCCCTCAGCATCCATAACATATAAACTCACTAACGCCCATTCCTTCTTGGCACAATAGGCTATAAGATTACCATCGGGAGAATAGGAGAAGGAGATAAGACCCGGGATCTTTCTCACCAGCCTGATGTCACTACCGTTAAAATTCATCTGGTAGATCCCAAGGTCGTTGTAAAGACCAGAGATAAAAGCTATTCTACCCAATCTCCTGGGACAACTCGGTGAGGAGGCATAGACTAAATCCGTAAGCTGGTTAAGCTCGCTTCCATCCCGGTTCACTATAAAAATCTGCCGATCCTTAACAAATACCAATCGCCTCCCTTCTGGGGTCCAGGCTGGCTCGGTTCCTCCTTTAGTGTTAGGAAGAGGAAACCTCTCTCCATCAGGCAGGGAAAAGATAACCAAATCGCTATCCTCATTTAAGAAACGAACGCAAACGATAAACTTACCATCAGGCGAGAACCTGGGGAAGCTATATCTGACCGGAACCTCTACCTTTCTCCTTCTCCGGAAAAGGACCACCTTCTCCTCATTTGAGTTGGTAAGCCGGCGAAGGGTATCACCCTTCAGTTCATAGATGAATATATCCTTCCCATTATCAAAGGCGACCGACTTGCCATCGGGAGACCAATCGATATGGGCTATAAGGGAAATACCCTTGAGCTTCTTGGCGGGAATGAGGTCCATTTGCTCAGATGGCTTCAACCTTTCCAGATCCTTCTTGGAAAGCCCCTGAAACCCAAAGAGGAAACACTCAAAGCCAAGAAAAAGGAAGAAGATTGCGAAAGTCTTACCTTTCACCTTTATTTCTCAGGTTATTATTTTTTTGTGATCTTTATCTCGAGGTTCAATTTAAGGCGAACGAGTTCAACATCCTTATCAACGGTGATAGAAACGGGAAGGGAGATTTCCTTCTCTTCAATTTTGGCAGCTTTCGGCTTCTTCAGGGACGGTGTCCCCCTCTTCTCAGTCTTATCAGCAACGATGGAGGAAGCCTTCCTTTCAGAAGAAACAAAATCACTCTCGGTGATTATCTCATCACCTATATCAAGATCTCCTGCCTGAATTTCGTAAAAATCCTCCACCTCATCGACCTTATTCGCGCTAACCTTTACTCTTTTTACACTCACCTCCTGAATAATCTCCGAAAGATCTCCCTCCCTTTCCTCAAGTGTCTTCGGAGGAGTAGTAGCAATAGCCTCCGGTGGGGAGGTAGCCAACACCTCGTGCGACTCCTTAATTGCAGAAGTATCTATCTCCTCCCCTCCGTACTCCTGCGATATCCTGGTGAGAACCAACCTCGCTACCTCTCTAAGAGATTCATAAACCCCCACCCCCCTTATCGCTATCCCCTCGAAATAAGGGGCACCGTATTTGTTCAACATCGTATTGATATCGGAGACAGGCATAATGTTCGGCAGGTCCCGTTTATTATACTGAACCACATGGGGAATGTCTCTGAGCCTCCTTCCCTGCTCCTTCAAGTTCTTCTCCAAATTGTCCCAGCTCTCCAGATTCGCCTCAAGCATCTCCTTCTGAGAATCGGCAACGAAAACCAATCCATCGACACCTTGAAGTACCAACTTCCTGGTGCTGTTATAAAAGACCTGCCCCGGAACGGTGTAAAGCTGGATTCTGATGTGCATCCCTTTTATTGTTCCAAGCTCGATGGGAAGGAAGTCAAAAAAGAGGGTCCTATCATCGGCAGTAGTCAGGGATATCATCTTCCCCTTGTTCCCCTGGGGAAGGCTGTTGTAGATGTACTGGAGATTGGTAGTCTTACCACTAAGGCCCGGTCCATAATAGACTATCTTAGCGGTTATCTCCTTGGTAGCATAATTGAAGAATACCAACTCTTTCTCTCCTCTTAAAACTACCGTATTTTTTAAAAGTTTACCACAAGAGAGGAGGAGGCGTCAATCAAATTAGCTTCCTACTCGCTCTTTCTAAGCTTTATCACCAGCGGCGTCCCGGTGAAATCAAACGCCTCGCGGAACCTGTTCTTCAGATAACGAAGATAATTCTTGGAGATCCGATCCGGATCGTTAACGAAGAGGACAAAAGTAGGCGGGCTAACCGAAACCTGGGTACCATAATAGATCTTAGGAAACCCCTTCCTGGACGCCGGAGGACGATATCGAGAAATAATCCCTCTTAAGAACTGATTCAAAACACCGGTGGGTATCCTTCTTCTCCTATTTTCTGCCACCTTCTCCGCTGCCTCAACCGCTCGGTAAACGCCCCTTCCCTCTTTCGCTGAAATGAAGAGGATGGGCGAATAGTCAATCGGTTTAAGCCTTTCCTTGATCCTCGCCCGATATGCCTCTTCCAGCCCCTTCCTTTTCGGAAGGAGATCCCACTTATTCATCGCTATCACCAGTCCCACTCCAGCACTATGAGTGAAATGAGCGATAGCGACATCTTGGCTGGTGATTCCTTCCTCAGCATCAAGAAGAAGAATAGCCACCTCCGCTCGCTCGAGACTCCCTCGTGCTTTAAGAACACTCACCACTTCGAAACGCTCCTTGATCCTGCTTTTTCTCCTTATCCCCGCCGTATCGATTATCCGATATCTCTTTCCCTTATAGGAGAAAACCAAATCAACCGCATCGCGTGTAGTTCCCGGCTTTTCATGAACGAGTACCTTCTCCTCTCCAATAAGTCGGTTGACCAAGGTTGACTTGCCCACATTGGGCCTTCCCACCACCACCAGCTTCGTCTCTTCCTCCGGTTCCTCCTCTTTCGAAACCGAGGGGATCAAAGAGACCACCCGATCGAGCAACCTCCCTATTCCCCGATTATGCTCCGCGGAGATAGGGATTACCTCGGAGAGTCCAAGTTCATAGAACTGGTACAGATTGACGAGATGTTTTTCTTCATCGATCTTGTTCACCACCAATATAAAGGGCTTATCGTAGCGACGAATAAGCTGGATCAACTCCTCATCCAGTGGGGAAACCCCGGTCTTGGCGTCAACCACAAAAAGGAGGACATCCGCCTCCTCTACAACTGAGAGTACCCGCTCCCGCACCTTCTCGAAAAGAGAATCATCAGTGAAAAGATCAAGGCCTCCGGTATCGATGAGATTGAACCTCTTACCCTCCCACTCCACCTCCGAGATAAGACAATCCCGGGTGATACCCGGGGTGGGATCTACAATAGCCCGCCTGCTCCGGGTAATCCGGTTAAATAGGGTTGATTTACCCACATTGGGCCTTCCCAGTATCACTACCTGCGGATACATCTTCCTCCTCGGAAATTGCCCCTACCTTATACCACATACCAGAAACGGATTCAAGGAAACCTCCTTGACCTCAAGGGAAAATGAGGATATCTTAAACCGAAGAGGAAAAAGATGGAGGAAAAACCTTATTTCTATCACGAACTAACCGAAGAAGGGGAAAAAATACTCCTCAGAAAAAGGAGAAAAAAGATATGGTTGAACCTCCTTCTATTTCTTCTCACCTTGGGGACAACCCTCTTCGTGGGAATACTAAACTATCTCGCCTTCGAGGAGGTGGACTTAGGAAGGAGTGGGTTGATAGGAAACCTCCTCAGCCATCCAGAAGTTATCCTTAAAGGTCTTTATTTTGCGGGAACTATTATGGCGATTCTCCTCGCCCATGAATCGGGACACTACTTAGCCTGTCGTTATTACGGGATAGATGCCACCCTTCCCTACTTCATCCCCGCTCCTACTATCGTCGGGACCTTCGGCGCCTTTATAAAGATCCGATCCCCCATCGTAAACAGACGAGCGCTTTTTGATATTGGGATAGCTGGTCCCCTGTCTGGCTTCCTCCTCGCCCTTCCTACCCTATACTATGGCCTTCGGCTCTCCCGAGTGATCCCCATAGCTGTTACCCATCAGGGACTGTACTTCGAGATCGGTGAACCATTGCTCTTCAAGATAATGGAACATCTATTCCTTCCCCCTATTCCTGACGGTTTCGACCTTCTACTCCATCCGATGGCTTTTGCCGGCTGGTTTGGGTGTTTGGTTACCGCTTACAATCTTTTTCCGGTGAGCCAGCTCGATGGAGGACATATCGCCTACTCCATCTTTCGCAAGGCTTATTCAAAGATATCCGGTCTCGTTTTCTTGGCTATTCTCAGTTTGGGGATAGTATATCGTTTTTACGGCTGGTTCTTTTGGGCGGTTCTCATCCTCATTCTCGGATTTCGCCATCCACCAACCCTGGATGACGATATAGAACTGGGAAGGAACAGATTAATCCTTGGCTTTATCGCCCTCGCCATCTTTGTCCTCACCTTTACCCCGGTGCCGATTAAACTTCGCTAATTCTTAAGGAGTTTTTTAGCAAACCAACCCTCGACCACCTCTATCGCCCCTTCAGGGCATACCTCCTGACAGCAAAAACAGCTGATGCATTTACGGTAATCAATGACTATCCTTCCCTCCTCCTCTCGTGCCGCCTTCGGGGGGCAAACAGAGACACACTGACTGCAAAGCACACATTGTTCCTCGTTCACTACTGGTCGAGGAGAGAGGTTTTTTCTAAAAAGGCGGGTAAAAAGCGAAAGGAGCCCGCTTCTTACAGATGAGACCCGAGGCATCTTAAAGTCGGAGAGAAGGAAACCAGAAGGATCATCCCCTACAAGCTCCAAATCTTTTGGGTCAAATAGATGCCTCCTCTTGGCTTCAAATAGGTGAGGTAGAGTATCAGGGGAGACCCCTAAGAGAGAGGTGATGGCAAAATCTATTGCCAACGGATCCTTCCCCACCATCACGAAGCCAAGTTTCCGGGGAGTTCCCCCACTTCCTGGACCATCCCCCTCTAAACCAACAACGCCATCAACAATAGTAAGCGCAGGCTTTATCGCCAAGTAGAGATCAAGTAGCATCAAGGCGAAAAAATGGGGGTTATTTCCTGCCCTCAGATGCCACTGCGCCTTCCTCCTACCCACTATACAGCCAAAGAGGTTCTTCACCGCCAAAGTAAGACCCATCAGGTTGTGGGTCTTCACCTTGGGAAGGTTTATTATCACATCGGCTTCTACCACCTCCTTTGCTATTTCTATCCTCTTGAAGGTAGCGGAAGGGGGCGGAGTAATGGAAACCGATTGAGAAAAGGGAACAAGCTCCGCCCCCGTCTTATCCGCTACTTCGGTAATCCCTGCCACCTCGGCTACCTTCGCTAAATCGCTCAGCGCCGGACTGTCGCCTATCAAGGGCTCCCCTCCAGCTCGAATTACCATTCGCGCTACCGCTTCTACCACCGCAGGATGAGTGGTGATCGCCTTCTCCTTAGGATTTGGAGAAAGGAGGTTCGGTTTGAGAAGAACCCTGCTTCCTCGGGGGATGAATCGCTCGATCCCTCCAATCAAGGAAAGGGCTTTTTCTATCCCTTCCTCTACCTCTCCATAAGAGGAGACCCGAGAAAGTGCAACCTTCTCCTTCATCTACCTCTTAATGTTCTTCAAGTACTTGAGGTAATCGCTCTTGGTGGTGAGGATGATCATGGTCTTTCCCTTCAAGGTTTTCCGATAGCTCTCTAATGTCCTCAAGAATGAGTAGAACTCAGGATCCCGATTGTAGGCTTGGGCATATATCTTGGTCGCCTCGGCATCCGCTTTACCCATTATCTCCTGAGCTTTACGGTAAGCCTCAGAGGTAATCCGCTTCAGTTCCTTCTCCTTTTCACCCTGGATCTCCGCAACCTTCCCCTGCCCCTCAGAACGATACCGCTCGGCGATCCGCTTCCTTTCAGATATCATCCGCTCATACACCTTCCGCCGTACATCCTCGATGTAGTTTATCCGCTTGATACGAACATCGACCAACTTAATCCCATACTGGGGCATAATCTGAGAGGCGTTCTTAAGTATAGTTTCGCAGATCTTCTCTCTTCCCTCGAAGATCTTAACCGCAACTTCTTCTCTTAGTTCTCCCTCCTCGGTGATTAAGGGGCGATTGCTATTCCTCACCACCTCGATAAGGAGATGAGAGGTCACCGCATCCCGCACCGCGGCATCGATTATATCGTCGAGCCTCGCCTGAGCCCCATCCTCGTCCCCCACTGACTGGAGAAAGCGAAGGGGATCCACTATCTTCCACCTGGCGAAGGTATCGACCCAGATATACTTCTTATCCTTGGTCGGGATCTGATTAGCCTCCCCATCCCACTCGAGTAGCCTTTTCTCAAAGTAGTTCGCCCGCTGGATAAAGGGGATCTTGAAGTGGAGCCCCGGTTCGGTGATCGCCCCTCCTACTGGACGGCCAAATTGAGTGATCACTACTTGCTCCATCTCATTTACGGTGTAAATGGAGGAACTGAGAACAATCAGCCCCAAGAGGGCGAAAATGATCAACGCGATGTGACGCCCTTTCATTTCTTCTCCTCCTTAAGGTTGAGGAAGGGAAGGAGCCCCTTCTGATCAACATCGATTATATACTTTCTCTGAATAGTGGGGAGAACATCGCGCATCATCTCGATATAGAGCCTTCTCTTGGTAACATCCTTTGCTTTCTGGTACTCCTGCCATAAGGCAATAAACCGATTTGCATCACCCTTCGCTCGGTTGACTCGGTTTATGGCATACCCTTCTGCTGCGCGAATCGTCTTTTCGGCCTCACCCTTTGCCCTGGGGATCACCCTGTTGTACTCCGCCCAAGCTTGGTTTATCATCCGCTCCATCTCCTGCCTCGCCTCGTTCACCTCGTTAAACGCCGGTTTCACCGGATCCGGAGGATCTACCCCCTGGAGCTTCACGGTAACTATTTTCACTCCGACTTTGTACTTATCGAGGAGGCGCTGCATTATCCTTTCAACCTCATTGCCTATCTCCACCCTACCTACGGTCAAAACATCGCTTATACTCCTATCCCCCACCACCTGACGCATAGCAGCTTCGGATACATTCCTAATGGTATTTCTCACATTCCGCACATTGAAGAGATAGGCGCGGGCATCCTTCACCTTGTACTGGACAATCCATTCCACCTCGGCAGCGTTCAGGTCACCGGTCAACATCAAGGACTCATCAAGGAATTTCTTCTCCGCATATCGCGTCTTAACACCGGGTGCCAAGGTGCGAAAACCAAACTCCTCCTTGAAGATGTGCTTCACCTTAACTCGGTATAACTTCTCGATAGAGAAAGGTAACTTGACATGAAGCCCAGGCTGAGTGGTGCGGACATACCTCCCAAAACGAAGAATGACCCCCACTTCATCTGGCCTAACCGCGTAAAGGGTGGAGAAAACGATGTAGAGCCCCAATATCACCCAAAAAATCCACAGCCACCCTTTCCGCCAAAAGGCGGAACCCAAGGGACGCCTCAGGTCCACCACATCCTTAAAGTTTTTATTCATTTACCCCTCCTTAGATATTCCTTTATTTTTCAGAATGTTAGCAAACTGAACAAAGCCTTGTGCAATTTGCTTTTATCCTCCTTTCTTCCGAGAGATACATCTGAAATCCACTCGCTTTTCCACAAATTGTTCCACAATTTTTGTGGAAAGAATCTTCATTATAATTATGCAAAAGAAAGATCATTTATTCGCCAAAACACGAACCCTTCCCTTAAATTTGAAGAGCAAGTGATGGACGACAAGAAGAAAAATATAACCAAGAATAGTTCCAATAAAGTCGAATAAAATATCTCTAAGCTCAGGGGACCTTCCGGGCACAAAAGATTGGTGAAATTCGTCGGAAATACCATAGACGAGGGATATACCGATCCCCCAAAGCCACTCGAGAGAAACTTTCCGTTGCATCAAGCCCTTCCTTACTGCTCTAACGATAAGAAACGAGAGCAAAGAATATTCCCCCATATGAAGAAGGTAATCGGGGAATATGGAGGGAATACCTGGTTGAGAAAGTGAAGAGAAGTAGAAGATCACTCCCATATATCCCAAAACCGGGAACCAGAAATATAAAAATGAGCTTATCTTCTTCACTATCACGGAAAGGGATACATTATCCAACCAACGGCCAAAGCGAAGGCGAGAAACGAAAGGAAAAAGATGATCCCAAACCTCAACCTCTCTTTCTTCTCATTCTTCATAATGAGAGAGAAAACGGTGGAGACAACCCCGGCATAGACCACCATCAAAAGGAAATGACTCAACATCATCATCACTCCTTCCTGCCAACGGCGATATCATAAGCATCGAGAATGAGGAGGAGATTCAAAAGACCAGCCACGATAAGAAATGTAGTCCCATAATTAAAGGCAAAACTGGTTATGTCGGGAGAGGTAAGCCCTCCATACTTGGCAATGAAATAAGGAAGGCCAACACCGAGATCCCCCAAGGCAGCTAATAGGGAAAGGAAGGAACCCTCAGAGATAGAGTATAGTTTCCCCTTGAGAAATATACCGAGAAGGAACATCCCGATGATGAGAAGGAAGAAGATTACCCCCCTCCTCCATCTCTTGAGAAAGAGGTGCCCTCCACCGGGAAAAAGCCAGGCGAAAAAACAAGCAAATACCACCCTTCCTTTCCCCATAGCCATCTCCAAGCCTCCCAAATTCCTACTGTTTTTTCTTCTTTATCGTATCTTTAGCCTGTGGGCTACCAGAAAGAACCCTGCAAACAGCATACTTCTCCTTCACCTTCACCACTTCGATTTCTCCCACCTTTTCCTCCTCTGCACCAAGAGGAAGTCCCGTATCGGGGTCAATCAACTCCTCCCCTTTCCGGAAGACCTCGAAGACATCGCCCACCTCGACCCCCCAATTGCTTCCGATATTGATATATAGATTGGCGCCACTGACCTTTATCACCTTCCCCTTCACGCTCAATTGGGATAGATTTCCCACTTTCTCCACGATCTTCGCCACTATCTTCTCAACTGCCGGATGCATCACCTCATTAGCAAGACCATAATTATAACTCTGATAGAAACTGGCGCTTTTTACCCTTGCTCCTACCAATCTTTTCTTATTTGCAGCTTCGGCGGCAAGCTCGATCTCGCCGGTGGTCGTATTGATTAGGCGAGCATTGAGCACCACCTTGCCCGTGGTTACTCCTACCCCAAACCCCCTGAAGCCACCACCGGTTCTGCTTATGGCGAACTCGGTAATGGAACCGGTAAGGATGTATTGCACTCCAAGGAGCCTTCCCACCTTCGCCGCTGTCTCCGGGGTAACCAAGCCAGAGGCGCCAAGGTTCTGCTCCTTAAGTACCGTCTCCAACTTCTCCCGCTCGATAACCGAGAACTTACCTGTATCTAACAAATCGGTCACAAAAACATCAGCTGCCGCTTCGCCTAACCTATCTCCCCACCAATACCAATGGCTCTTGTTTTCAAAATTCACCACCGCAATCCTCACCTTAGCCTTCCCCTGGGCAAAAAGGAGAGAAGAAATAATCAGGATAAGGATCAAAGGAATAATACTTCTCCTTAACATTAACTGATCCTCCTATTCTATTTAAACCGCCTTTTCTGCCTTCTTCAAACCCCTTAAAGAAAACCTTTTCAATCGATGGAAAACAAAATCTGAAACTTCTGCCTCCACTATTATACGCCCTTTTGATACCTTAAGGGAAATTATTTTCCCCTCTGATCTAAGCCTCGCCAATGCCTCTCCTTCGGCAAGAGGGAAGGAAAACCTTACCACCTCCCGTGGTGGCAATATCACGAAGGAGATACGATCTAAAAGCTGAGCTATCCCTTCTCCAGTCAAAGCAGAAATAAAGATCGCCTCCTCGCCCCATCTACGCCTCAGGTTGAGCAGTTCCCTTTCGTCCAGTTTGTCTATCTTGTTCAATACCGTTATTATAGGCTTCTCTTCGGTTAGGATTTCGGAGAGTACCTGCTCTACTGTCCTCTTGTGTTTAAGATATTCCGGATTGGAGATATCAACTACATCCAATATAAGATCCGCCTGCGCCACCTCTTCCAGAGTGGCCTTAAAAGCGGCAACCAACTGATGGGGAAGCTTTCTGATAAAACCCACTGTATCGGCAAGGAGGAAAACATCTCTATTTGGAAGGACAACCCGCCTGATCAAGGGGTCTAAGGTCTCAAAAACTCGAGAGCTCACCGAAGCGGAGGCACGAGTGAGCCGATTGAAAAGGAGAGACTTCCCCGCATTGGTGTAACCGACCAAGGCGACCAGAGGTATTCCTACCCGCTTCTTCCTCCTCTTCCTCTGTTCCTCTCTTCTCCGGGCGATCCTCTCTATCTCCCGTCTTATCCGGGTTATCCTTCTCTCTATCTTCCGCCTATCTATCTCCAGCTTTGTCTCCCCAGGTCCTCTGGTGCCAATCCCAGCACCCAATTGGGAAAGGTACTGCCCTCTCCCCACCAAACGGGGGAGAAGATAGGTAAGCTGTGCCAACTCTACCTGAAGACGCCCTTCCTTCGTGTGGGCTCTTTTAGCGAATATATCAAGGATGAGACCAGTGCGATCGATTATCTTCAGGGAAGTAGCCCGCTCAATATTCCTCTGCTGCGCCGGAGTTAGTTCTCCATCAAAAACGATTAAAGTTGCCTTTTTTTCCTCTGCCTCCCTTGCTAAATACTCTATCTTCCCCTTTCCCACTAAATACCGAGGATCTAGTCTCTTTCTATGCTGAAGATAAGACCCAACCACCTCCGCCCCTGCTGCTCGAGCAAGATGGACAAGCTCACAAAGAGAATCTTCAGCCTCCCCCTTCTCTCGATAATCGAGATAAACACCTATTATTAATGTCCGTTCTCTCTCGTTAGTATCGGCCACCTTCACCTTATACGCCTAAATTACTTATCGCGGGTATCACTCTCCCCCTTATTCCGCTCTTCAAGCAAAGGTTCAAGGTTTAGCTTATTGCGAAATGTCTTAGGCGAGCTCACCGTGGATATGGCATGTTTAAACACAATCTGCTCCTGCCCATTAGCTTCGATCACCAGAGCAAACTTGTCAAAACCTTTGATCCTGCCCTTGATCTTAAATCCGTTCATCAAATGAAGAACAACGGGAACCCGCTCCCGCCGAAGGCGATTGAAGAACTCATCCTGAATGTTATTAGGAGAATCTGCCATCTTCTCTCCCTTTCTCGGTTAAAAATTGCTTAACCAAAATCTCTATTTTAGGATAAACTTCCTCCTCCTTTGTTACCTCAAACCAATTTATCCCCTCCTCCTTTCTAAACCAGGTAAGTTGCCTTTTCGCATAATGACGCGTTTCCCTCTTTATCCTCTCTTTTGCCTCCTCAAGTGAGAGCTCTCCTTTGATATGAGCGACGACTTCACGATATCCTAAAGCATTAAAGGCGTGGGCATCCTCAGGAATACCTCTCTCGATTAGTCTCCTTACCTCATCTACCCAGCCGTTTTCGAACATCTTCTCCACTCGTTCCTCTATTCGCTGATAAAGTAGTTTTCGTGGTAGGATAAGCCCTATCTTCAAATTGGGATATCGCTCCTCCCCAAAAGGAGCTCTCTTTATATGCTCCGACATCGCCATCCCCGTGGCAAAATAAACCTCCAATGCCCGAATTATCCTCTGACTATCGTTAGGTCCTACCCGACTGTAGGTAGCCTCATCTACCCATCTTAACACTCGAGCGAGATAAGACAACCCCTTCTTCCTCTCAATATCCTTAAGCCGAGCTACCAGAGCTTGGTTTCGGGGAGGACTATTGAATAGACCACGAAGTAGCGCCCTTAAATAAAGTCCCGTCCCTCCTACTATTATCGGAAGACACCCTCGCTCCCATACCTCCGCTATCTTCCTCTCGGCAAGCCCAGCAAACCTCCCCGCCGAAAACCTCTCCTCAGGCGAGGCGATATCGATAAGATGGTGAGGTATCCCCCTTTTTTCTTCCTCGCTCAACTTTCCTGTCCCCACATCCAACCCCCGGTAAACCTGCATCGAATCCGCACTTATCACCTCTCCCTTGAACTTCTTGGCGAGATGAACCCCCAATCTACTTTTCCCCACCGCGGTGGGACCCACGATTATCACCAACCTTGGTCTCATCCGCACGGAACTATCACCATAGACGGAAAAACCTCGCTAACACGAAGAGAAGGACAAAAAAAGCGATAATGAGAAACCCCACCTGCTGAGACTTAGGAATCGAACCTCCCACTCTTTCACCTTGCAAGAGATACCAAAGAACCTAATTAATTGTATGAAAAACACCGCCTGATATCAAGTTATTTCGAAGAATATATACTTCCCCATCAATAAATCCTGCTTATCGAAACGCCGGTATAGTAGTGAGTCAAGATATCTCTATAGCTCGCCCCCCTAAGCGCCATACCAAATGCTCCTACCTGACAAAGTCCTACTCCATGACCCCATCCCTTGCCTACGAAAGTGAACCTCTGGATCCTTCCTTGAGCATCGTAATTACGCTCAATCACGAATAATGTATCGCGCAAACCAAGGAGACTCCGTATAGAAAGACCAGAGAAAACCTTCTCACCCTTTTCCCCTATTACCCTCAGTCTAATAACCCTTCCTGATACACCGAACTTCTCCGGGACGAGATCGACAACTTCCCCGAGATCGATATAACGGTGAACCCTCTCGGTAAGCTCTTCCCGACTGTAAGAAACCTCCCAGCTATGATAAGGAGAACGACGATCATCAGCAATCCCTTCTTTGCTTGGGACCACCTTAATAAAATCTATGCTCCCGTTATTATGATGGAACAGTAGTTCATCACCGACGAAAACCCGTAATCGGTTCATCCGGATCGCTTTACCACCAACTGCGGAGAAAAGATAAAGCTTGGAGGATAAGGAATAGGAAACTTCCTCGCTCTTCAACTTGATAACCAGTTTCTCCCCTTCCTTCTTGAAGAAGGTTCCCTTATCGAGCCAGGGGTAGCCAAAACGAGAGAGAAGGTTGTAGATGAGCTTCAAAACCAACCCCCGGGAAGGAGGAGAAGAGAGATGGTAGTTCCCGTCGGGAAAAGGGTTGATCACCCCTTCTTTTACCAATAGAGCGACTTTCTTCAAACTCTCTATAGAAAAAGGAATCTTCCGGGCGTCAGGTATGAGATAAGAGACATCCTTCTCTTCTATCATCAGCTGGGCACGACGACGCCAACCCAGCCCATCAACCAAAAAGGAGAGGACATCGAGCAAAGAGGGATAATCGGGGATGCTTACTTCTCCTCCCTTTTTCCCTATTATCCGGAGAGCCCTTGAGAAGAAATCCTCCACCTCTTTTCCATCAATTGGCTGAGAAAGATAGGCAGATGAGAGCTTCTCCCCTGAGATCACCCCAGTAAGGAACAAGAGGACAACCTTCTCCGTTATCTCCTCTCCATCTTCGGAATGGATCGAGGGGGGGGAGATACCTCCTTCGATCAACTCCTCCCCGTCCATCTCAGGATAACACTCTACTCCCCGAAGATAGGGCTCCTTTTCACCAGGAAAGATGTTCTCCACATTCTCGGTATGCCCACCGCAAGTGGAGGTATATAAGGCATTTATTGGTTCTCCTTCGTAAGTAATTACCTCGCCCATAGTCGCAAGAACGGCTTTAGTGGTAAGTTCCCGCTCCGCAGATAACCCGCGATAAACCTGACAGCTTGGGGTGGAGCAGATATCAAAGCCCAATGAGGCGAATTTACCGAGATTCCTCACCGCATAGGTCCTCGCCGCCACCGCTTGGGCTTTGAGGGCTTCGAGCTCCGGGAAGACATCGGGACTCATCTCACAAGGAACCACCCCCTTTAGATAATCCTCGAGCCAGAGCTCATTCACCGCCAATAAACCGCCGCTCGGGGAAATATAGACCTCCACCACTCCTCGATAGGGATGACCATTTACCTTCAAGGGATGGGAAAAATCGCGGGGTACAAAAAGAAGCTTCTTCCTAACTCGCTTTACTTCACCCTGAGGGAAGAGGGTAAGGAGGAGTTCACTCGCTCGAGAGGGGTACTCGTTCGAAACGATGAAAGCCCCGTAAAAACCAAGCCGGGAGAGTTCAGAAAGGAGCTTAGTTGCTTCCTTACGATCCTTAAACCTCCCCACCCTCACCTGATAAACCGCTTTTTTTTCATCATAGTTAAGGGAAACAGGAAGAGAGATATCTTCCCTTAACCTCTCCACTATTCTCCTTCCATTCTCTTTCTTCGAGAAAGAGCCAACTTGGATCTGATATATTCTTCTTCCCCCTTCACCAAGAAGTTTCACCTCCGCTTCTCGAAAGAGGGCTTTTCCCAAAAGAAAATCACCCTCATCTTTATCCACCAAATAGAACATCCCCTCAGATGAAATATCAACCTCCCTCGCCCCTTGGGAGAGGGAAACCCGGATCGTTGGCTCACGAAGAGATTTACCAAAAAGGCGATAGATTACGAGGTTGGTCTTCCCCTTAGGAGGAGGATAAGGCGTTGGAGGTCCTTTACAGGCAAAAAGGATGGAAAATAGAAAAAAGATTAAAAGGAGCTTGGAAACGAGGTGGAATCTATCTTTCATATATTTATTTTATCTCTTCGGTAGCGATAGTAAGTCCCCGCGCTCCTGAACGGCGGGCGAAATCCATAATCTCCACAATAAATCCGTACTCCACCTTTCTATCCGCTCTGATTATAACCTGCTTGGTCTCACTTTGGGCAAGGGCTTTTTTAAGTAAAGATTCGAGATTGGAGACCGCCACTTCACGTCCCTGAAAGAACACTCGCTTATTTCGGCTTACGGTAATTATCAACTCCTTCATCCGCTCTTGGGTAGCGCTTTTTGCCTTGGGGAGCTCGAGCTTCAAACCAGGTCTTTCCACAAAGGTGGTGGTCACCATAAAAAAGATGAGGAGAAGAAAAACAACATCGATCAAAGGATGAATATCGATCTTTATCTCTCGAGGCTTCTTCTTCCTGAATTCCATACCCCCTCCTCTACTCGCTTCCCGCAGCTTTCTCAAACTCCTTCTTCCTCAGCTTAACACTCATCATTATCTTTAAAAAGCCCATTGAATGCTTTTCTATCTCTCGGATTATGCGCTCTGCCCTGTCAAGAAAGAAGTTATACATCACCAAGGTGGGGATAGCGATGGACAGCCCGGTAACGGTAGTAATAAGCGCCTCGGCTATGCCTGCGGAAAGAGCTCCTGCTTGCCCTACCCCGGTCACCGAGATGATGCGGAAGGTCTTTATCATCCCGGTAACCGTTCCCAAAAGCCCTAAAAGCGGAGAAATAGAAGCTATAGTGCCCAATGTACCAAGATATTTTTCCAGCTTTGCTGCCTCATGACGCCCAACATCGGCAACCGCCTCTCTGATCTCCTCCCGGGGGAGATCCCTGTTCTCAAGGGCAGTGAGAATTATGTTGCTCAATGCCCCTGGTTTTCTCCTCAAAAATTCCTCTGCCTTTTCAAAAAGCCCCTCACTTAGAAAAGCCCTTATAGTCCGTAGGTCATCTTCATTTATTATCTTTTTGGTTCTCAGGTTTATGAGTTTCTCAATTATTATGGCGAGGGAAAGCAGAGAACAAAAAATGAGCGGAATCATTACCGGACCACCGCTCTTCAACCACTCGACAACTGTCATTTAATCCTCCTTTCTCATCTATCAGGGGGTCTCATATTATAGTAAAAAGCGAAGGTAACTCCAACCGAATCTTTTGGATATTCCTTGGGAAGGGCAGGGAGAGGATTGGAAAGCTGAATAGCGTTCAAAGCAGCAGCATCAAAAGGATCAATTCCAGAAGAATGTACAAGATGAAGCCCCACTACCCGACCATCCTTGGTGATACGAAATCGAAGTACCGTCACCCCTCTTAAACCAAGTTCCCTTGCTGCATAAGGGATAAACCAATTGCTTTTCACTATCCTGTAGAGTATCGCCGCATAGGGACCGAAATCGAAATCCTGGGTGTCAAATGAAATGGCACTATTCGTCTTAAGTGAGGAACGGCGGTTATCAAAGACCTCCGTTTCTATATACTTATCCAGGTTATTCAAACTCTCCTTGAGGGAGCGAGAGGAGGGAACACCCATCTTAACCTTAGGCTTGGTGGGGGAAGGAGAAATAGAACTCCCTTTCTCCAAGGGAACCGTTCCTTTTAAATCGCTTGCCTTCAAACCCTTCCCCCTTTCCACCTGTTTTGTGGGTAATTCTGGTTTAGGAACCCCCTTCGAAAAGCTCTGAGTTCCACCCCGTCTCAATACAAAATCAGGACTATTCCCTTTTAAATAGGGCTTCTTCTCGGCAGAAAGATCAGGCTTCGGTGGAGCAGGACCTCCCGCCAACCTGTTTTTGTCGGAAAAATACGGGGTATTAGGGCGAACTTTCGCCTCTCGGTCATTGGGAACATCAACGAAGGTGAACTTGATCGGCTCTCTCTCTGCCTTGGTCTTAGACGGTGATTTCGCTGCGATCCTTATTGGACGGAGAAATTTAAACGGGCGATAGTAGAGGGTTGCGAAGAGGATAAGATGGAGAAGAAGAGCAAGTAGAAACGCCTCTCGAAATGAAAAGGGCCTCTCTAATTTAAAAGATATCTTTCTCGCTGCCAATCATACCCCCTAATTACTTTGACGCCCTTTATCATCCATTTATTTAAATTATACTTCCTTTGTAAATGGGGATACAACCTAAACTGAAAAAACGACGGGTTAAATCCTCCTATTCCACTCAGGGCTTATATACTTTTCTCGAAGAAGACCTGCCTCTTCCGCTTCCTTTTCAGTAAGTTCCTCTCTAATGAGATCCGCATTGAAAGCCTCGGAAAAACCAGCGGAAAGCGCCTCAATAAGCTCATCAGGCGACACATCTCTCCCCGCTGCTTCATTAACCGAGGTGAGGGAATAACCCGAGGGAAGAGAGGAATGGCCTGTAGCACCGAGAAGCTTCGGTATGTCTATATCCAGAGGGATTGAGCCATGCTGAAGAAAAGCACCCCGCCCCCTCTTCTGAGCCGAACCAACTATCTTGTTCCCTGAAACAGCTAATTCGTAACGCGAGGGAGAAAAGAAACAAGGATTGGTCCCGATTCTCCCTCTCCTTCCCGGAGAAGCCTTATGGGGGGTAATCAATTCCGCCTCTATCCCCAACTTGGTGAAACCTTTAGCCAAGGCAAGGGAGATCAAACGATAGGTCTCAAGCACCGAATCTCCAAGCTGAGGATCATCGGTTCTCCCCACCACCGAATAAGTCACCTCGATATCGTGAAGAACCGCCCTTCCTCCGGTGGGTCGACGAACGATGTTGATCCCATTCTCTCGACAATAATTCTCATCAACTGCCGAGGAGTATCGTTGATTATACCCGAAAGATAAAGTCGGAATCTCCCAGCGGTAAAACCGGATGGAAGGAAACAAGCCCTCCCTCCTCTCGCAAGAGAGAAGGAGGGCTTCATCGATCCCCATATTAAGATAACTATCGAGGGCGTCATCCACAATGAGCCGAAACTTGGAGCGAGTCATCGGGTGATGGCTGTATCTTTTATTTCTTAGTTTCCTTAGAAGATGGAGAACTACTTTCAGGAGACAGCTTAAAGGAAGAAGAAGCTGCCTTAGGAGGCAGAGTTTCCTCGACCTTACCCATATCCACCTTTCCTCTGAAGAAGGCACCTTCAGAGATCATCACCTTGGGGGATTTAATATCCCCCTCTACCGAACCAGAAGAAAGTATCTCCACTCGAGACTTAGCGGTTATATTCCCTACCACCTTTCCCTCAACCTTCACTTGATTAGCGAACAGCTCTGCCTTTACAAACGCGTTCTTCCCTATGGTAAGGTTTTTCTCTATATTTATCTTTCCGTCAAAGTTACCTTCTATCCTCACATCCTCGGAGCCGGAGAGGTCGCCCACCACCTTTATCATCTTGCCTATAACCGTGGTAACCCCAAATCCTGTTTCATCGGACATCGTTTCGCTCCTTCCTGTTGTGAGGGGATTGGTAGCTCCGGATGAAAACCCCTCTTTCTTTTTCTTATCAAAGATTCCCACTTTAACTCCCCCTTGAATTTAGGAAAACCAACCTACTCCATTACAAAAAAATGGAGCGGGCAACGGGTCTCGAACCCGCGACCTCAAGCTTGGGAAGCTTGCGCTCTACCAACTGAGCTATACCCGCTCCTTGCCACCCGATTAAAATGATAATTCCCTCTTCTTCCCTTGTCAATACCATTTTAGAAGACATCTCCTCCCTTTCTTGCGGATTCAGAACGATGTTAGTAGAATAAGAGACGATGAAAAAGAACAGCCTTGTTGACGAGATAAAGGCTCGAAGCCTATCGCTGAAATTACCCCAAGGTGAGGAGTGGGGGGTTATCCCCTTGAGTGAAGAAAAGAAGATCAGTACCGCTTTCTCGGTCCCTCTAAGGGAGGTTGAACTGACCGCCCTCGAGATGAACATCATCCCCAAAAGATACCTAAGAAACATTGGAACTATCGGTATTGATGGTCAGAAGAAACTCCTTTCCTCTCTGGTAGCGGTGGTCGGTGCTGGAGGGCTCGGTGGTTTCATCATCGAACTACTCGCCCGGGCAGGGGTGGGAAGGATCACCGTAATCGACGGAGACCTGTTTGAGGAGAACAACCTCAATCGCCAGCTCCTTGCGATCGAAAAAAACATCGGCAAAGAAAAGGTTCAATCAGCCAAAGAGAGGATAGCTACCATCAATTCGGCGGTCGAGGTGGAAGCGATCTTCGGTTTTCTCACCGAGGAGAAAGGAAGGGAGATCCTCTCCTCAGCCACCGTTATCTGCGATGCTTTAGACAACATTTCCTCCCGACGCATCTTGGGGAGGCTTTCCCGCCGTCTCGGCGTTCCCCTCGTTCACGGAGCAGTGGCAGGGTTTATCGGAGAGGTCACCACCATCTTCCCCGAGGATCCTGGGATCGAGCTCATCTACGGTGAAGAAGACATAGATAGAGGAGAGGAAGAGCTGGTGGGGAATCTGCCAGCAACGGTAGCCGCTGTTGCCTCCTTCCAGGTGCAAGAGGTGATAAAGATCATTACGGGAAGGGGAAAGCCTCTTCGGAAAAAGCTCCTCATAATAGACACGGAGAGCGGGACATTCGAAACGGTGGATCTGGTAAAGGGAGATAGGAGATGAGAGTAAAGGTAAAAGGGGTAGGCGCAGTCAAAAAGTATATTGAGGGAAGAAAGACCCCTTATGTGAACCTTCCTCCTGAGGCAAGTATATTGGACTTAATAAAAAAACTAAACCTGAACCCACAACTGGTGGCGATGGTCACAGTAAACGGAAGGGTGGTGGGAAAGGATTATAAGCCAAAGGAAGGCGATGAGGTCTTCCTGATGAACATATTCTCGGGAGGATAAAAGCTTTTCCTCGGATTTAGCCCAACTACGATAAAACGCCCCGAGGGCGAAAGCCCTCGGGGCGTTAATCCGTTCACCTCGAACCCTACAGCCTACCCGCCTTTTTCAGCTCCTCGATGGCGAAATCGAGCCCCAACTCGGAGAGCTTTGCTTCAGTGGGTATCCCGTTCTTATCCCAGCCGCGGAGTTTATAATAATCGTCGAGAAGAGCCTCAACCATCTCTTTGGTCAACTTGGCTCCCTTGGTGGGACCATCGGGTATCGGATCCTCGATGAATCTCGCCGGAGGATAATCCCAGCTCCTCCCGAAGTCAGGATACTCCCGCACCCAGAAGCAGCGGGTAAGGTTCCACACCCGCTCCGAGGTCTTGAGGTAGCCCTCAAGGTCGTAGTCGAAACCGGTGATGGCGTTTATGAGTGGAGGATAGGTCTCAAGCGGAAGATTCACCTCCACCCATTGGAGACGGCAGGCACCGAGCATATCAAAGAGGGGGCGGATGTGCTGCAATTCGATAACCTTAGCTGCCTTACCTTCAACCTTATCCCTTCCCACCTCGATGTCATAGGTTATCGCCCAGGCACGATTATGATGGGCACCGATATCGGTGGTCATATAGGCAAGAGCCATCGCTGGCGCATGGTGGAACTCATAACCCGACACCTCAAGCCCCTTCACCTGGATAGCGAACTTCTCACTTCCACCACCGAACTCCTTCGCCGCCTCCCTCACCCCTTTAGCGAGAATGGCGCCGATACCCTCCTTCTTCGCTATCTTCTCGATCAGGGCGTAAACTCCCTCTGGATCGCCAAAGGAAAGTTTGATCCCATCGGTATCCTTCTCGGTGATTATCCCTCGCTCAAAGCACTCGATGGCAAAGGCGCAGATATTCCCTGCTGAGATGCTGTCCAGACCAAGCTCATCAACCAAGTAGTTAGCATAAGCCACATCCTTTATATTGGTGAAACCGACATTTCCCCCGATGAGGGCGATCGTCTCGTACTCCGGTCCCTCCACATAAAATTCCTTACCCTTATAAGTAAAATGAGAATACTTACCACAGGGAGAAGGACAGCTATGACAACCCTTATCTATCTTCACTATCTCCTCCCGCATAACGGGACCAGAGAGGTTTTTATACTCAGCAAGCCAACCACTTGAGAAGTTCCGCACCGGGAACGCCCCGATCTCGTTCACCCACTCCACCACACCGGGGGTGCCGTATTTAATCCAGGTCTCGGTGGCAGGGGATTCCGCTATAATACGGAACATCTCCTTCGCCTGGCGGACATACCCTTCGAAATCGTGAACCGGAACACCCTTTGTCCCCTTCACCGCGATCGCCTTCACCTTCTTCGAGCCCATCACCGCACCAACACCGGTTCTTCCTGCCTGACGTCCGAAATCATGGGAGATACAGGAGATGGGAATAAGGTTCTCACCGGCAGGTCCGATCACCGCTATCTGATAGTCCTCCCCTAAATCGTCCTTCAGCATCTTCTCCGCGGTGATCGCCCCTTTACCCCAATACTTGCTTCCATCTATCAGCTCAACCTCATCATCGGTTATGACCACAACGGTCGGCTTATCCGCCACCCCCTCGAGGATCACCATATCGTAACCGGCGAACTTCATCTCCGCAGAGAGATGTCCGCCCACATTGGAATCGCCATAACTCCCGGTAGCAGGCGATTTGGCAGCAAAGGTGGTCTTACCACCGCCGGGGGCAAACATCCCGGAGAGGATCCCTGAGACCATAAGGAGTTTATTCTCCGGACCAAGGGGATCTGCCCCCTTAGGCACCTCCCGGAAGAGATAGTAAGCAGCAAAACCCCTCCCCCCAAGATAACTCCTCGCCACCTCAGGGTCAGTAGGGGTTTTTTCTATCTTACCCGTGGTGAGGTTTATCCTTAAAATAGTCCCACCGTATCCGTTCATCTTTCTCCTCCTCATTTTCTTTCGGTTAACGCCTTAGTGGGGCAGATGGCAACGCACTCGCCGCAGTAGTCGCACTTGAACATATACTCATACTCCTGATGGGGAACGATCACTCCCGTAGGACAGGCATCGGCACAAGCCCAGCAGAGGATGCATTTTTCCGGATCGACCTTATAGATTCCATTATCGTTGTAGATGGCATCGACAGGGCAGGCTTCAGCGCACTTCCCGCACTGGATGCAGATGGCTATCTTGTACTTTCCCGGAGCAGGGAATTCACCCTTCACCCAGATCGCCGACTTCTTGGGATTCGTCTCCTTAAAATGAAATATGGAACAAACCGTCTGACAGAGGAGACACCCACAACAGCGCTCCTCATCGACCTTTATACTTTTTATAGGCATATTAGAACACCTCCCACAAACTTTACTTATTTGATCACTGCCTTCCTGACACCAATATTATAGGAGGAATCCTCCACCTTAACCACTATTATATGCTCCCCTGGAGCAAGGGAGGGAAGCCGAAGTTTGAACGACTCCTTTCTGGAATCAAGCATACCATCCACCGAGGATAATCTTTCCCATTTCCCCGCGTCGATGGAATACCAAGCGTCCTTGATGAAGCTCAACTCATCGGAGGCGGAAAAGGACACCACTGCCCGCCCCTTTCCCCTGATCACCTGAAGCACAGACAACTTGGGTGGGGTATTATCGACCACGAAGAAATCGGATATCTTCTCCGTAGAAAGGGGGTGAGCCGGATTCGTCACCACATCTGAAACTACCACCTTTAGCTGGTATCTTCCATCGGGAACCGATTCCGTATCCCAAGAATAAAAAGGCCGGGAAAGATCCTTTATTAGGGGCATCCAATTTCTCTCTCCTTCACCTCGAACGAAAAGACTGTAGCGAAGCTCATCACCATTCGGATCCACTCCCTTGAAGAGGAAGGTGAGCATCCCCTTGCGATATAGCATCTTTCCTAAATCCTCCCCAGCTGATGGCTTCCTCCCAAGTTTCAACGGTTTTTCCAGATGGGATTGGTATCCCGGAGGAAGAAGAGCGAGGAGCTCATTGGTGTACTGGGCTTCCCGCTTGAAATAGATACCCGGTGGATAAACCACTATCTTGTTTACTTTCGGGGGAAGGTTCTGGGGGAGATAGAAGAGGGACACCGAATGCAACCTCGGGGTGAGCTTTGGGTTTTCACTAACCAGCTCCGCCCGAAACTGGATGAACCGGGCGGGCGGACTTTTCACCTCTGAACCTTCTGGATTCAAATAGGGCGGAGACCAGGGGCTCCAGGTAGCGTCCGGTTTCTCTGAATTTCCACTCCTGGTAAAGAGCCTGATATAGGTACCGGTCGGAGTCCTCCCGGAAAAGGATATCCTGCCGAAGCGGGAGATGGTTTTCGTATCCTTGACAGGGGAAAGATAGATCCCCTTAGCCCGGAACTTGGGCTCAAGCTTCAATAGTTCAGAGGAATTGCTCGTACCTATAAAAAGGGTGTTCCCCGTCGGAGCGAGCGCGGTTATATCCTTCTGGGAAACCTTCATTATAAGAGAGCTCTTCCCCTCCTCATCAATGAGAAGAAGAGTCCCTTTACTCCCCGTTCCTACAAAAACCCCCCTCCCCTTTATATAGGCGAGGGAAAATACCCGCTCCTTCTTGAGCTTCAACACCTCCTCCACCTTTTTCCCATCTGGTGAGATGCGGTAAACAACCGAGGCAAACTCGTCCTTCACCTCCTGCTTTGTTCCCTTCTCCTCTCCTTCGCTGGAACTCGGGGAAGCCTTTTTCCCTCCCTTTACCGCGGCAGCATATATCATCCCTTTATCATCGACGGCGAAAGCCTTCACCTCATAAAACGGGGTATCCCACAGAACCGAGGCTTTATTCTTCCCCTCCACCTTCAGTACCAGCCCGCTACCCGCAGTACCAGCAAGGAGAAAGCCGGCAGGATGCCAGAAGAGAGCGGTGATGTGGTCCTCCTTGGTCTCATAATGGAGATCGCCTTTACCCGCAGGGTCTACCTTGAAAATGCTACCGCTATCACCGGTTCCCGCATATAGGTTTCCCGCTGGATCAAAGGCAAGAGACCAGATATACCGCTTCCTCGGATTGAAGAAGGAAACAGCACTTCCCGAAGGGCTCACCCGATATATCTTCCCCCTGGGGGAGGAAGCGACGAAAAGGCTTCCCGATTTAGAAAAAGCGAGAGCATAGATCTCCATCTCAGGAGCCTTGAAGAAAAGGGAGCCCTTGCCCTGGGGAGAGACCCGAAATACCTTCCCTTCGCTACCCGTCCCCAAATAAAGCTCGCCACCAGCGCCTACAGCAAGCGCCCAGATACGAGGGGCATCCGGCTTGAACAAAGAGGAAGAAAGGGGGGCGATAACTATCTCCCCCTCACCGGTTATCGAGCTCGTCTTCGGCTCGCCAGAGAGAAAGCCCTTTCCCTTCACCTGCCACACCTTGACCGTGGAAGAAAGAAGAAAAGGGACAATCAGAAATAAGAAAAAAGCAAGCGATAAGATTCTCCGTCTCATATCCCCTCCCTTGACACTCTACTCCGTTATTCTAAGGGTCAATTCCCTTTTTCCTATGATCTTATATTCTGTCTTCAACCTCTCCTCGTCGAGGAAGACAGCATCGATCTTCTTGAACCCGCCTTCCCCACCGGCATCACCCATCACCGCGAGGATCGATGGGGGAAGAGCAGGTAGATACTTGCCCTTAAGCAAACCGCTCTCCCCCTTGCGGGAAAAGAGGGCGTAGACGATGTTATTCCGCCGCATATTGCTAAGCAAGCGGATCAGGTCCTCGACACTCCGCGGCTTTATACCTCCCTTCAACTTCTCCCGCTCGAAGGCAGAGACAGAGGAAGCATCGCCCACCACTATCTTGACCTTGCCCGGGCTCATCTTCAGGGGAACCCTCAGATGAAACCTTCTCACCACAGGCTTCCCCCTCCTCGGCTTCAACCTCACCGACAGGGTTAACGGCTCACCCGGTTTTGCCCTCGCCTTATCGAGCCAGGCATCGATGAGGCTCGCCTCCCTAAGCTCATCGGAGTAATCGATGGTGAGCCTTATCCCCCTTATATCTACCTTTCTGAACTCGTTGTTATAGAGATAATGGACTATAGCTCCAACGATGGTGCTCGCCTCCTCAGATGCCGAAGTTCCGGAAAAAAGGTTATCTATCCTCACCGAAGGAAGGTCGCCAAGCTCGATCCTCCCCGATAGATGGATACTCATATCACCGGATCCCTTCTCCACCGATTGGATGATGTTCGCCAGGGTAAGCTGGACCAAGAAGGGAGCGAAGACCGAATGAAGGGCAACATTGTAATGGAAAACCTCCTCTCCCTTCTTTGAACGGAGTTTGACCTCAATGGGGAGAAGGAGAGGTTTCCTTCCGAGTATGCCCAAAGTACCGGCGCTCCTATCCTGAACCACTGCTCCCACCTCTTTAGTAGGCACAGCAAGCTTGGAGGATTCAGCGAGGGAAGGAAGAATGGTAACCACTTTTGCCTTGGTGAGAGGAAGCGAGGTAGCTCCAAGGAGGAAAAATGGATGTCCGAAGGCGAGTACCCTATCACCTCGACGATAGGTGAGGGTACCGGTAGCGGTAAGGTTTACATCCCCGGACACGAGCTGGACGCCAATCGCAGAGCCAGGGGCAAGCTCACTCCCATCATCTTCCCCGCTCAGCCCGCCTCCGAACTGAGTGGCAATAAAACCGTATTTTGCAAATACCGATTGATATCGACGGATAAGTGCTGGCGAGAACCCAGAGAAAACAAGGGGTGTCTCGATCGGCTTGAAACTTAACCCCGAAGCAAGCTCTCCCTTCAAGGGGAGGAAATTAAAGGAAGGAAGAACCGTCTTCTTCTCAGGCTTAAGAGGCAAGGGGAGCGGTTTCACAAAGCCTAAAAAATCACTTTGAAGAAATCCACCCTTTATTTCCTCTTTATCCTTCTCATCTATCTTCAACATATATTCTATGGGGGTGATCCCCACTATCGGTTCCTTAATAAAGGTTCCAATGCGGAGGGAAACGGCACCCACCAATTTCCCATCTATATAAACCGGGGACCCGCTCATCCCAGCCATAACCCCCGCAGCCTTCACCTTATCTCCGGAAAGGCGAGCTAAGATGAGGTCCATCTTGGGTCCAAGAGCATTTCTCAACACACCGAGGATCTCCACATTGAACTCCTCTATCTTCTCTCCCTGAAAGACGGTTTTCCCTACCCCTTTCATCCCCACCTTTACCTGAGATAGGGGGAGGATTGGCTCCTCCGCGTAAGAGAGAAGGGAAATGGCAACAGCTAAGAAAAAAAGCGTTATCTTCCTCATCGCTCTCCTCTGATGATATGTTCACATCCTCTTAGGCACCGAAATCCCCATAAGGGAAAGGGTACGGATAAGCTGTTCCTTAAAGATAAAAACAAGCACCGCCCGCTCTAAGCGTCTTTCTTCGTCCTTTTCGTTTATAACCGGGTACTTATGATAATAGCTGTTGAACTCTTGCGCCAGATTGAAGGCATATTTGGCGAGCTGTGAGGGCTCAAGCGAGGAAACGGAAAGAGAAACTACCTCAGGCAGGCGGGCGATATCGAGGATGATGCGCCAGCTTTCTTTCCCTTCCTCCTTCTCTTCGAGTGATCTGAAGGATAAAGAGCTAATCGCCGATCTTAAATCATCCTCCTTAACCCCGAACCTCTCCTCAAGCTTCCTCAAAATGTTCTTCGCCCTAACCGCAGCGTACTGGATGTAGGGACCGGATTCCCCCTCGAAGTTGAGTGCCTCATCAAAATCAAAGGAGATAACCCTATTCCTCCCATACTTGATCATAAAATAACGGAGCGCCCCCACCGCTATATCCCGCGCTGTCTCAGCCAATTCATCAGGGGAAAGTTCCGGATTCCGGGAACGAACCTCAAGCCTTGCCTTTTCCTCCAGCTTATCGATCAAATCGTCCGCCTTAACGCCAAGCCCCTTCCTCCCCGACATCTCGATATAGGGCTTTTCCTCCTCTTCAGGCGAGATGGGAAGTCCCAGCTCGCGGGCACAGGAAGGGGTGAGTGCCACCATCTCATAGGAGAAGTGGATTAGCCCCTCCGCCTCCTTCTTATAACCTGCTGATCTCAACCCCTCCTTTACCACCATCTGGGGATATGATTGACGGACATCGATCACATTGTAGACCCGCTCTCCCTTGCCAAAGGAGGGATGTCTTTCTTCACCATCCTGAGATGATGACCTAAAGACCACCTTACCATCGGGATAGGTATAGAACTTGCGATAGAAGAAATCCCGTCCAAGGAGACCGAACTTCCACATATGATAGGCAATATCCTTCCCCACATAGGTCACCGTACCGTTCGAACGGACGAGGACCTTCTCCTTATCCTCGAGGTGGGCGAACTCATCGCTTCCGCTCAGATCCATTACGAAGCAGCCCTTATTCTTTCCTGAGGTGGCGAGATAAACCGCACCTCTTTCTTTTAATAGCTCAAACGCCTGCTCCCAGAATTTGAGACGGATAATATCCCCCTCCCAGGGCAGAAGATCGTAGTGAATGTTTATCCGTTCCATTGTTTTAAGGTGAGCGAGGACGATCCTTTTGGCGATGTAGCTCGCCATCTCAGCTATCTCCCCCTCCCCCTCCTCTATCTCCTTAAGCACCTCTGCTCTCCTTTCCGCCTCCTCTTTATTTTCCGCTAAATAGCTCGTTACCTTAGAATAAAGGTCCCAGCAGTAATAGTCGAACCTTTCCGAAATCTTCTCTACCTCCTCTAAGGATTTCCCTTCCAGATACTTGAAGCCGAAAACGACATCCGCCACCTGAACCCCGGTATCGTCGATGTAATTTTGAACCTCAACCTCCTCACCAAGGAAGCGGAGCAGGCGGGCAAGGGTATCACCGAGGCAGGCGTTCCTCAAATGGCCTATATGAGCTGCCTTGTTTGGATTGATGCTCGAATGCTCTACGATAACCTTTACCCCCAGCTTCCCCTTCCTCTTCTCGCCGAGCGAGGAGATGAGCTTCCTCAAAAAATCAGCTCGATCCAAGAAGAAGTTGATATAACCGGAACCGGCTACCTCCACCTTCGATATACCGGAGATCGAGGAAAAGAAGGAGAGGAGCTCCTCGGCGATCTTCCGGGGAGGTTTTTTAAGGCTCTTTGCCAAAGAGAAGGCAATCGGGGTGGCGAGATCGCCCATCTCAATGGAGGGTGGATGCTCGAGGATGACCGAAGGTGGTTCAATACCGTATCGATCTAAAATAGCGGACCGAATAGCATCCTTTATTATCTCATTTATACCAAGCATATCATCCTCGCTCAAAAGGGGCTACTGATTATACTACCTTTGGCAAAAGATGGTCAATCTCCGCCCTTTCTAAAATAGCATCGCTTCAACCCCTCAAGGAGAACAAACCTGCCAAGAGGAATAACAGAACACTCAAAGCTCTCTATAAACGCTTTATTCTCACAGAGCCCCCCGGAAAGATAGAGCTTTCTCGGACGGTTAACCAGAAGAAAACAGTTATGGGCTATCCCCTTAAGAAAGCCGGAAAACGCCTCCTCGTAAGGCACCCCTCCCGCTATCAGGTCGAACATCTTGGTCATCCCAAGGACACCGCAGGTCACCGGAATCCTCTTCGCCTCCCGGGGCACCTTATCAAGGGAGATGTGAAAATAATTGGTGAGAAGCTCGATTATCTGCCCAGTGAAGGCACCGCATTCGGTATTCCAGTCCATCTCGACTATCTTCCCCCCCTCAACCCGTACATACTTTACATCCCTCGCCCCACAGTCGAGAAGGGTGAAATCTGGCTCATCGATGAGGGCAAGCCCTCCCTCCGCTAAAGCAACCAGCTCGTTCACCCGCCTGGGATAAGAGGAGACATTATATCCAGTGGCAAGCTCGACCTCAAAATCATCCCTCAACTCCTTGAACCGACGGGTAGGGATGATCTGATAACCTCCCTCATCGAGGAAGTAGACCTTGGTGTAAGCGGTGCCGCCGTCTAAAAGGATCCTTTTCATCTCACATTAAATTTGATAAACGCCTCTATCTTCGCCACCGTAGCCTTGGTAAGTCGTTCATCGACCTCGACGAAGAGCCCCTGATATCTCCGAGCGAAGTTATAGGCAAGCGCCGTTTTCTGACAGAAACTGTGGGCGAAGAAGACAGTAGGGACATCAGGATCTACCGAAAGCTCAAGTGAAAGGTCCGCCGGGGTCTTGTTCTCCATACATCGGGTCCAACCGTAGATATGGGTCCCCTCAGGGAAGAGATCAAGGATATCAAAATCATAAGGGGGAACCCCCCAGAAACCGCAACGGGGCTTAGTCCTTCGAAGCTTGAGCCCTGGTGGAAGCGGTTTTATCACCGTATCTACGATCAGCTCCATCTTCCTCCGCAAGGGGAGATCGCTTACCGAGATGGGAAAGCCCGCTCCCCTCATATTGGTGTTCCTCTCCGCCAAAACCGGAATACCAGCAAGCTCAAACTCACTTGCCAAGTAGCGCATACCATCGCATTTTCCCTCCCCTACATCGGCAAGCACCAAAGAAAGTTTGCCACTTCTCGATAGGTGAAAGGCGTTCTCCGCCACCCGCCTGAGGATGGGACAATAGATCCGAGGGAGGATCCGCTCATCACGGGAAGCACCGGGAAGAGGGTTATCGAGATCGATGATGGTATACCCATCTTTGAGATAAGCCTCGATCGTCTCCCATCTCGGAACACCGGCGATACCGACTACCTTCTCTCCCATCTCATTCATCCAATGGATAGGGGTGCTGGTAAGGGATGGGATCGGGAACCCCTGCCTCCCTGAAGGCGCGACGCCTTAGAACACAGCTATCGCAAATACCACAGGCGATCTCGTTCTCCTTATAGCAGGACCAACTGAGCTCAAAGGGGGCGGAAAGCTCCACGCCCTTAAGCACTATCTCCTTCTTGCTCATCCCAATTAATGGTGTTAGGATCTCGATCTTCGTTTCCGGCTTTGTCCCAAGCTCTATCACCCTGTTAAAGGCGTGGAAGAACTCCCTCCGACAATCGGGATAGCCTGAGCTATCGACCTCTACCGCGCCGATGAAGACTTTACTTGCTCCGATCGCCTCGGCAAAGGAGACACCGACCGAAAGGAGGTTGGCATTTCTGAAAGGAACATAGGAAGGAGGAATGTCCTTCCTCTTCAGGTCCGCCTTCCCCACCTCTATTCTGGGATCGGTTAGGCTCGAGCCGCCGATATCCTTGAAGTGATCGAGCCTGACCACCAACCTCCGGGAAACCTTGTAGAAATCCGCTATATCCTCAAAGGCTTTCCGCTCCCTCGCCTCAGTCCTCTGTCCGTAGGAGGCATGGAGAAAGGCAAGCTCATACTCCCTCGCTGCAATGGCAGCGGTGACCAGGCTGTCCATCCCACCACTTACAAGAACAACCGCTAACTCCCGTTTCATACCTTAAACCCCCCTTTCCGTTTGGGGCCAAATCAACTTATGAAGTTGAAGTTGAAGCCGGGCGTTCAAGCCATCTCGCACCATCAGCTCCGCAAGCCTCTCCGGCGGAAATAGCCTGTGGGCGGGAGAAAAAAGGACATTTCCCCTCTCAAAAAGTCGGTAGCGGGAGCAAACCTCCTTTGCCCAATTATAGTCCTCCTCCGAGGTGAGGACGAATTTCACCTCATCCTTTTCCTTCAACTTCTCTATATTATCCCACAACATCCTATCAGCCATACCGGATCCAGGACATTTGATATCCATAACAATAACTACCCTCTCGTCCACCTTCCCTATATCAAGGCTTCCATTGGTCTCGAGGAGGACGATAAAACCGGAGGAGAGAAATTGGTCGATCAAAGGATAAACCTCGGGAGAAAGAAGCGGTTCCCCACCGGTTATGGTAATAAGTCTTATCCCATAATCCTTAACCCTCTTCACCACCGAAGCGAGGGAAAGCTCCTCCCCTTCATAATATGCATAACGGGTATCGCAATAACTGCAACGGAGATTACATCCGGTAAGCCGGATAAAAACCGAGGGATACCCAGCGAAAGAGGATTCCCCCTGAATACTGGCGAATATCTCGTTTACCTTCATCACTCCCTCAAAACAGGCTCGGTTGAGCCGGTCCTTCCTTAGAGATGTCGAGAAGCCGGGGAAAGGAGGAAAGAAGGGGCTCAGGAACCCTCACCTTCTCCCCAAAGAGGAGGCTTTTTATCTCAAGAGCGTTCGCCACTGCCTGCCCCCGGTAGTGATTGTTGGTGATAACTATCGTTTTTTCCGCCCTCTTTGCCATCTTCACGATCCGCTTAAGCCAGGGATAAAGCTCCTCTCGGCTATAAAAATAGTTGTACCGCTCATCCCTCTCCGCATCATCCCGAAACCAGTCATCGTAATTCTGGCCATGGAGCCGAACATAAGCCACCTGCGCGGTCACCTCAGAAGTGGGAGAAAGGGAATGGGCGAATACCGGTTGGTCAATATTGCAGAAAGAAACACCCTTCTCCCTTAATAGGGTGTACGAACCTGGATGATCCCAAGAAGAATGCCTTACCTCCACTGTCAAGGGGTACTCCCGGAACCGATGTATAAGGGAGAGAAGGTACTCCCTATTTTCCTCGGTATTCTTGAATGACCAAGGGAACTGGATCAAGATGGCATCAAGCCTCTCTCCTTCAGCGAGGGGAGAGATTCCCCGTTTGAATTCCTCCTCTTGCTCCTTAGTGGCAAGTTCTCGCTCATGGGTAAAACCGCGAAAAAGCTTCACCGTAAAGCTAAAGTCCTCCTTCCCCCTTACTCGGCTAACCCAATCTCGAGCCATCTCCGCGGGTATCATCCGATAAAAGGTTACATTCACCTCAACCACATCGAGATAGTCCGCAAGGTAGGCAAGTGGATCAAACCCTCGCCCCTTCTTCTTCGGAAAGACTACCCCTTCCCAATCGGGATAGGACCAGCCAGCGGTGCCGATCTTCACCCTCCCCTTGAGGGATGGCTCAATTATCCCTTCTTTTCCCATTCAGAAACTCCTTTAAAAAAGTGGGGATCGAAATATTCTCCTCGGAATCAAGCCCCCTGTTTAAAAGATTAGCATATTTTCTCAGCTTAGAGCAAACCTCAAGGGAAAACTCATCCCCACCGGTTGGTACTATCGTATTGTTGTGAAGAAGGGGATCGGCATCATCCGCAATAAGCCCGAGTGCGACCGCCTTTTCCCAATCGGCTGTTCCCGGTATCGGAGAGTACGAGGCAAGCCTCACCTTAGCCCCAAGCGAGTTCACATAAACGATGCTCTCCACCACCTCGCGAAGTCTCTGCCCTGGAAGCCCCATCATCAGATAAACCTCTATCCCCTCCCGAGCAAAACCGGCATCGGAGAGGAACCTCAACGCTCGCTCAAAATCCTCATTCGCCACCTTCCCCCCGATCGCCTTCTGCCTCTTCGGGTCCGCCGTCTCCAAGCTTAATCGTACAGTGATGAAGCCCGCCTCCTTCATCAGGAAAGCAAGCTCAGAGGTCATCATCCTTGGGGAAAGCCCGTTTGGGGTGTGAAGCTTCAGGTTCAACCTTCGATCGATAATCCCCTTGAGGATCACCTCTATATGCCTCTTTGAATTAACGAGAAGGGCATCGTCGTAAAACACGAGATGCTGTATCCTATATCGCTCTTTATAATACTCGATCTCCTCGATAACCCGAGAAGGATCTCGCTGGCGGAAAGGGGAGAAAAGAAGCCTCGAGGCGCAAAAACTGCAGGAAAGGGGGCAGCCCCGAGAGGTCAATATGGGAAGAAAAGGACCAACGCACACCCCATCGTAATCGGGATAGGGGAGGGAATCAAGCTCAGCTGAGATCGAAAAATCCCTTTCTCGCCCCAAGAGCTCATCAACCAACCTAAGCGCAGGAACCTCCCCAGGACCCCTTATGATGAAATCGGCACCGGTCACCTCCTTGGCATGATGAGGTAAAAGGGTGGCATAAACGCCCCCGAGCACCACTGGAACATCGGGGAACCTCTTCTTCACCATCTTTATCGCCTGAACCACTCCCGGATACCAGTAGGTCATCATCGAGGTAATAAGAACGGCGGAAGGTCTTCCTACCTTATCGAGCTCTGCCTCGAATATATCGAGTGGAAGCCCATAACGAGCATACCTTCTCGGCACATTGGAGAGCAACCTTGGCTTTTCCACCTCTTCTCGGTGGAACTTACCCCTTCCATCGTCTTTACCCTGCGGCTTGCTTTTTTCCTCCCGAGCGAGTAGCTCAGGGTGGAGGCGGTCGAGGCAGTCGATTATCTTCGTTTCATAGCCGAACTTTCTAAGAAAAGAGGAAAGATAAAGAAGCCCCACCGGCTTCACCCAGAGATCGTAGGCGGCGAAGTCGTAGATCCACGGGTTAATGAGAAGGATCTTTTTTCCCGACAAACCATCCTCCTTTATCAATTCTCTCCTTAGTGGATTATAGCTCTCAAAGAAAAATTAAGCCAACCCAATACCCTCCGGTATAATCAAGAGCCGATTGACGAGAGAGAAGGGTTATGATAATTTTTAACTAAGGAGGGCAAAAATGAGAAAGACCAATAGGATTATTGTTTTGCTCGTCATTGCGGGGGCAATTTTAACAGCGAGCGCCTTTTCACAAGAAAAGGTAAAACCGGTTAACTTCCGGAAACTCATCCCCTTCTTAGGAGATATCCCTGGGTTTAAACCTGAGGGCAAAGCAGAGGGACAAACGGTCACCATGGGAAATATAAGCTACACGATGGTTCAAAGGGAATACGCGTCGGATGGGAAAAGGCTCACTGTGATAATTTTCCATGGAGGCTCCTTCGCCCCACCATACCTTATGTTTCAGCAGATGGCGAACATTCAAGTGGACAGCTCTGATGAATTCATCAAGTCAATAAAGATAAATGGCTTCAAGGCAGTGGAACATTATACCTACGGGAACAAGAGGGGTAAGGTGATGATATTACTGAAAAAACATCTCCTGGTGATGGTGGAAGAGGAGAAAGCGGAAAACATCGAAGAGACAGTGAAAATAGCCTCCTCACTACCGCTCAAGAAGATCGCCAATGCGGTCAAATAATCTTGAGGAGAAGAAGCTGGGAAAGGGTTATTTAATATTTATCCTCCTATTTTTTCTTTTCACCCCCACTCCCAAAGAAGGGCGTTATCGGGTACTGAAGGTCTATGATGGAGATAGCATTCTCCTCCGTTTCCCAGACGGGAGTGTGGAGAAGGTTCGCTATATAGGGATAGATGCTCCGGAGCGATTTCAACCCTACCATTCGGTAGCGAGGAAGAAAAATTGGGAACTTCTCCGAAAGGGGGAGATAAGGCTTGAGTTCGATGTGAAAAAACGGGATAGATACGGAAGGATACTTGCCTATGTATATGCGGGGAAGATTATGATAAACGCCGAGATGCTGAGACTTGGACTCGCCCGGGTCTATTACGACAAGGAGAATACCCGCTATCTTGAGCTCTTCAAAAAACTGGAGGAGGAGGCAAGGAAAAAACATTTAGGTATCTGGAAGAAGAGGAGGTATCGCTGGTGAAACGCTTTATCTTAATAAGCCTTCTTCTCCTCATCGGAGGGATACTAATATCTGTTTTTATCCTCGTTCCATACACCAAGCACGAGAAGGATGATAACGGTCTATTTAGTGCGAAAAAGCCTCTCCAAAGCGGATCTTAGATCCCTTATCCCAGATGAGGAGATGAGAGCGAAGTTTAAAAGAAGCCTTTTAAGGTTCGTTAAGGAAGGAAGTAGAAGAAACATACCGGAAGAGAAAATCAAAGAACTGAACGAACTTACCAGAGAACTAAGCAAAGATGGAGTTTTGGAAAGGGAAGAAGTGGAACTGCTCATCAAAAAGATGAATGAAATACTCACCTGTAGAGAAAAGTAGCGGAGATCTCCTTCAAGGATTTATACTTGATTCCATATTGAAGGGCTAGTATAATAAAATCACTTTATATATCCGATAAAAGATTAGAGGTTATAGTGAGTGTCAAATACTGTAGAGGGGGACGATGAAGGAAGAAAGGATAGTTTGTCCTCATTGTAAAACAGAGAATGTAGCCGACGCCAAATTCTGCAAGGAATGTGGTCTTCCCTTAAAGGGCGAAATAGATGAAGAAGCAGAAACCCTCCCCATAGGTAAGACCGAAAGAAAAAGGGCGAGGAAGAAAAAAGAGGAAGCAATCACAACAGAAGGGCTTGAATTAGGGAAGAGATATAAGATAATCCGGAAGATCGGCGAAGGAGGGATGGGTGCGGTCTATGAGGCGGAGGACAACATCCTCAATGTCAGGGTGGCACTAAAGGTGCTCCTCCCCCAACTTACCTCTGATGAAGAGGTCCGTGAGCGATTCAAGAGAGAGCTCTTGGTTACCCGAAACCTCTCTCATAAAAACATCGTCCGGGTATTCGACATCGGCGAGGGAACGCTTGGCGATGCTCCGGTACTTTACATATCGATGGAACTTCTCAGAGGGACGACCCTTAAGCGGAAGATAGAGGATGAGGGAGCGCTCGAAATGAACCAGGCGATAAACATCATCAAACAGCTCTGTTCCGCTTTGGAAGAAGCTCATAAATCAGGGGTGGTGCATCGGGATGTAAAGCCTCAGAACATCTTCCTCGACGAGCGGAATCAGGTGAAGCTGGTGGACTTCGGCATCGCTCGGGTTGGGGGAACAAAGCACCTCACCGCCACTGGATATACCTATGGTACCCCCGATTATATGGCACCAGAACAGGCGGACCCAAAACAGGAGGTGGATTACAGAGCTGATCTCTACTCTTTGGGAGTGGTGATATACGAGATGTTTACCGGAGAACTCCCATTTAAGGGGGAGACCCCGCTAAAGGTGATTATGCAACACTTGAAAGAACCGCCACCTCCTCCCCGCTCGGTAAAGCCAGATCTCCCCATCTGGATAGAACGGATCATCTTAAAAGCAATGGAGAAAGAAAAGGAGAAACGGTATCAGAGCGCAATGGAGATAGTGAAGGACTTCCTTATCCAAAGGTTTCTCGAGGAGAGTAGAGAGAAAAGGTATAGAAGCGAGGCAGAGATAATCGAAGACTTGAGAAGCACCATAGTTGCTGAAGAAAAACCGGAGACAAAAGAAGAAAAAGAGAATGTAAAAAGACTGGAAAGAATGATGGAACGGGAGCTCCGGGAGGAAGCGAAGTTCAAGGAGCTCATCCGGAGGGAGGAAAGAAAGGCAGCCTCCCTCCGTATTATGGTGTTCACCATCGCCCTCTTCGTTGCCCTTTCTGGGTTGGTACTTTATTACTTTATGGCGATAAGGGGGAAGAAGTCTCTCCCTCAGCCGGCTAAGATGGAGGCGGTCGCTTATTTTAAGCAACATGGGGTGATGCCCCTCTACTACGATGAGAACATTCCGGTCTCGGAGAAGGTGAGAAAGCTCAGAAAGAAGGCTGAGTTGGCAATAAAAGAGGGGAAGATTGTTGAGCCAGATAATGATTGTGCCCTTCGCTATCTAAACGATATCCTCTTCTACGAACCAACCGACCAATACGCCCAGGCCACAAAGGAAAAGCTTGCTGCCCACCTTCTGGTTCAGGGGGATGAGGCGCTGGCACAGGGGGAGAAGGAAAAAGCAAAAAAGAGTTATCTCTCCTATCTGGAGATATTCCCCAAAAATAAAGAGGTTAAAAGTAGGCTGGCTTTACTTAATCCATCTCCAACCGAGGAAAAGCCTGAAAAAGCAACCTCTTCCCAACCATCTCTTTCCCCTTCCTCACCGAAAAGCATCGAGGAACTCTTCACCGAGCTCGAAACCATTTTCAATAAAAGGGACTACTTCACCTCCCGAAGATTGGTAGAGGAGATACTCGCCAAGGACCCAGAAAATCCCATCGCTCTTGACTATTTAAAGAAGATAAACCAAGCGGAGGAGCGGTTGGTGAGGCTACGAGCGGAAGCCAAGAACCTTCTCGAAAGTGGTATCTACTATCAGGCGGAGAAAAAGGCTACCGAGATCCTAAAGGAGAACCCCGAAGATAACGAAGCAAGGCAGATACTTTCGGAAGCAAGAAGAAGGAGGGCAAGGATCCCCAAGGATATGGTACTGATACCCGCCTCCTCCTTCCTTATGGGTTCTCCCAGCCCTAGCGCTGGAGAAAAACCGATGAGGAAGGTCTATCTAAAATCTTTCCTCATAGACAAATATGAGGTTACCAACCAAAAGTACTTCCGGTTCATCTCAGCAACCGGGCACCGAATCCCCTTCGTTTACGCCAATTGGGCACAACCTTACAACTGGCGAGGAGGACACTTCCCTGAAGGGAAAGAGAATTATCCGGTAGTACTGGTGAGCTATGCCGATGCCTTGGCATACGCCAACTGGGCGGGGAAAAGACTTCCTACTGAGGCAGAATGGGAAAAGGCGGCTCGCTATCTTGATGGACGGAATTATCCTTGGGGAAATATCTTCAAACCCGGCTATGCCAATTCAGCAGAGATGGGGATCAACGTTCCAGTAAGAGTAGGTAGTTTTCCTCAAGGGGTGAGCTTTTACGGTGTATTCGATATGGCGGGAAATGTCTGGGAGTGGACCAGCGATTGGTTCTCCAATGGCCACTCATTCCGGGTGATAAAGGGAGGGTCCTTCCTCGAAGGTAAGGCAAAACTATTAACCTATGCCCGGGAAGGAGAACGACCGAGCGCCATGCGGATAGATGTTGGATTTCGTTGTGTGAGGGATGTCAGGTAGGGGTATTCTTGGTCACCGGGGTTCCACAATAAGGGCAGACCACCCACTCTATATGGAGGGCTTTCCCACAATTTTCACACACATTTCCTAACGGTTCCCCACAGAAGGGGCAGGCTTCAAAGGAGGCACTCACCGACCGCTTACAATTAGGACAGATGGTAACCAGGTCCTCTTTCTTTCCGACAACTCGGAATATTTCCTCGATAGTGGTTACTCCCTTCTTCACCTTTTCGATACCATCCTCAGTTAAGGTAACGAACCCTTCAGATAGAGCCACCTCCCTAATAGCGTGATCCGATGCCCCCGCATGGATTAGATCCCTTATCCTGGGAGAAATGGTGAGCATCTCGGCAATAGCGGTTCTCCCAAAATATCCGGTATTATTGCAAAACTCACACCCTTTCCCTCGATAGAACTTGAAATCGATATTCTTCTTATCCAGATTGAAGTTCTGCAGTATCTTCCTCGGCGGACGATATTCCGTTTTGCAATGGGGACAAACCTTCCGCACCAATCGCTGGGCAACCACCCCGATCAAGGAGGAGGCGAGGAGAAAGGGGGGGACCCCTAAATTTATCATCCGCGAGATGGCGGAAACCGCATCATTGGTATGAAGGGTGCTGAATACCAAGTGCCCGGTCAATGAAGCCTGAACAGCGATCTCCGCTGTTTCAGGGTCACGAATCTCCCCCACCATAATGATATTCGGGTCCTGTCGCAGGATGGATCGAAGCACATAAGCAAAGGTAAGCCCTACCTTCTCGTTTATCTGAACCTGGTTAACCCCAGTGAGGTCATACTCAATGGGGTCCTCAACGGTGATGATATTAACCGTTTCCGATTTGAGCTCATTTAGGCAGGCATAGAGGGTGGATGACTTTCCGGAACCGGTAGGACCAGTAACCAAAATCATCCCTTCCGCCCGCTCGATGAAGCTCCTCAATTTCTCCTCATTATAATCGGAGAAACCAAGGTTCTCCAGGTTGAGCATAGCCTCGCTCTGGTCAAGGATCCGAATGACCACCTTTTCGCCGTAATGGGTGGGAAGAGTAGATACTCGGAGATCAACCTCCTTCCTCCCCACCTTAGCCCTCACCTTTCCATCTTGGGGGAGCCTTTTTTCCGTTATATTCATATTGGCTAATATCTTCACTCGCTGCACCAGGATCGCCTGGGACCACTTGGGGAGCTTGATCACATCCTGAAGAAAACCATCTATCCTGTGTCTTATCTGAACCGCCTCTCGTTGGGGTTCAATATGAATATCGCTCGCCCGCTTGTGGATGGCATCCTTTATTATGAGATCAACCATCTTGACAAACGGGGCTTGCTCCTCACGGATAGTCTCCTCTTCCTCTTCCTCCTTCTCCTCTTCGATCACCTCAATCCCAGCGCTATCAAGCATAATATCACCGGCGAAATCCTTTATTGAATCTTCTATATGGTAAAATTTCTTTATTCCTTCGATAATCTCACTTGGGGTGGAGACCACTGGTTTTACCTCATAACCAGTGATGAACCTTATGTCATCGATGGCATTTAGATCGAGAGGATCAGCCATCGCCAAGGTAAGGGTCTTGTTCTCCACCTTTATCGGAAGACAGGTATACTTCTTGGCAAACTTCTCCGGCAAGAGCTCCACCGCCTCTGGCTCCACCGGGGTATTGTGAATATCAACTACCGGGATCTTCAACTGAAGGGCTAAGATGACCGCAATATCCTCCTCCGTCACAAACTTAAGATCGATTAACGCCTGGCCCAATCTCTTCTTGGTCTTTTGTTGGAGCTCCAAGCCAGTATTGAGCTGATCCACAGTGATAAGACCAGCTTCGAGAAGGAGATCACCCAACTTCTTCTTCGAGGTGATTACCTTCTTATCTCTCTCTTCTCGATCTATTTCTTCGTTAGCCATTTTCCCTATTGATTCTTGTATAAACCATCCTGAAGGAAGATCCCATTGGAAAAAACAATGTCATCGATCGTGTTCGGTTTCCCATCTATTCCATCGGAGAAAATATAGTAGTTAACTCCATCAAAGGAAAAATAACGAAGAGGCTTTCCAAAAGCATCCCTTATCGGCACCACCCTTAAATAATTCCCTTTCTCCAGCGCTTTCTTCAACTCCTCCATTCTATCGGTAATAGGGAAGAGACTCTGATCCGATTGGTAGAGAAGAAGAGCTTTAGCCAAATAGGATATGCTCGCCTCCGTCGTTCCTTCCCGTGCTTTATCCAACGCCTCTCGATAAAGCGGGATGGTTATTATAGCTAAGATGGAAATAATCGCCACACTGACCAATACCTCAATTAGGGTTGCTCCCCGCTCCCTTAATCGATGCTCGTTTTTCCTCATCTCTATCATCCACTCAGAATCATTTCCCCACTGTGGAAAGTGTATCTATTATCCTCCCTGTCTTAGCAACTACGATCTTAGCTCTTCTCCCTCCAAAACTTCCCGTCCAGCTTAGAAGATAACCCAATTCCCTGTCTTTTTTATAGCTTAACTCCTTACTTAATAAGAAAGAAAGCTTGAATTCAGGCAGATACTGGGGAATAAGCTCAGAGAGCTTATTGGGGTATTCTCCATTATTAAGCCGGCTGTAATTCTTGAGAGCCATATTTATAAAATCAATATTTGTATTGATATATTGGCGATAATTCTCATTTAAACTTCTCTTTCTCTCAAGGTAAAGACGACTATAGAAAACACCCTCCGCCACCGCCAAACCAAGCATAATGAACATCGCTATCCTTAACCGGGAAACTGTCTTCTTCTTTCCCTTCAGATAAAGTTCTCGTTCTCTTCTAAGCTTCTCTATCTTCTTCTCTTCCTTCTCAAAATTGACCAGCGACTCCTCAATGGCGCATCTAAAACAATAATACCGCCCCTTTACCTTCTTCATAACACAATCTTCACATAGAGGCTCTCCACATTTAAAGCAATGAGCAATTATCTCCTTCCCATGAATCGAACACTTAGCCATCTTCACTCATCCACTACAGAAAATCCCCCTCTTTCCAAATACTTAAGCTTTTTCTTTTCTAATATCATAAGATAACTGAAATGTCAACCGGAAATCTAAAAAGGCCTTTCCCTTCAATAAAGGGCATTTTTCTCATTTCTATGCTATAATAACTTATCCTTGAGGGAGGGGTTTTATTTTAAAGAGATCGAGAGGAAAATGAAGCTCTATAAGATAGCCAATGCCTTGACCTTGAGTAGGATCTTAATCCTCCCTCTGTTTCTCATTTTCCTTATGAATTCCTCTCTCAATTCTCACTATCGCTTGATCTCTTACCTCCTGTTCATCTACTTCTTCCTAAGCGATCTGGTGGATGGCTATCTGGTGAGAAAGGGCGGGGAGAGGAATTATGTAGGACAGTTCATCGACCCTCTGGCAGACAAGGTCTTTCTCGGGGTGAGCTATATTGTGCTCACTACCCATTGGGGGCGTCCTCCGGGCATAATCGTCCTCATCATCGCTGGAAGGTATATAATACTTGGCTTCCTATGGTTCACCGCTTTCTTCGTATCGGAGAGAAGCTTCTTCGAGTTCCTTCGGATGGAAAATGTACTTACTACCCCTACTCTATTGGGGAAAGCAACCACCTGGGGCGAGGTCATCCTCTTGGGAAGTATAGTATTCAATCTCCCCTCTTTCATCAGGGTCCCCTTCTATTTCCTCGTTCCCACCTTCTCCATCATTACCGGGGGGAATTACCTCTATCTCGCCTTAGATCGAATAAAAAACTATCAATCCGCCAGCACCGAAGAGGAGCGAGAAGCCCTCAAACGGATGAACGATTTTCTAAGACGATGGGGAATATTTAAGGAGAAGACGGGATCCTCTCCTCTAAGGGAATAAATCATCTCTCTGAGAAACCTTTTTCTCATTTGCGCCAGAGATAAGAGAATTTAAAGAAGAACCGACGTGCAAGCTCGGCGAAACCGGTTCCAGGGTAATCCGGGCTGTTTTCGTATCTCCCTCCATATCCTATAAAAAACACCGTACCCGGCACATAAGTGTAGCTCAAGAGAAGATCGGTGGTCACTCGGTTATAGTAAGTGTTATATTCAATGATGCCCCGGAGGAAAAGTTTCTTGGTGAACTGGTAAACCGTTTTCGATCGCCAGATATTTACATCGTAAACCGTCTCCCCACCTATGGAACGATAGAAGGTATATCTGGTGAATCTAAGCTCCTCTTGGATTAGTGGTGAGGGGCGAAAATTGAGCGACCCACTTATTCGTCTCGAATGCCCGAGATAGGGGTTCTCCTCATCGTAGTTTATCCCCATCCCCGCTGAATAGGAAAAAAATCCAGTGAGATATGTGGTAGGCTGGGAGGAAACGATTATCGAATAAAGGGAACCCTCAAAATCGATGCCAGCATACCGCTCCATTCGGTAGATATAACGGAGGGAGAGAGCTGTCTGCCTGCTTAGCTCAAAACTTAACCCCAACCGTTTGTTCTCCTCAACATCGATCCCGCTATGATCATAATAGCGATCCACATAGATCTCAGGCCTCACCGTGAGCAGCCAAGGACGATTGGGATAAAATTTATAATGCAAATAACCAGCTAACTGCCTGATATCCGTGCGCCTGATGAAACCCGCTTCAGCGTTAAAGTTGGGGTAGATATCGAGGTAATCGAACTCGGTATAGAGATGCCGTCCGCTCCGAGCAAAGGCGAAGGTGAACGCTGGATCGGAGGAATCCTCTCCATCAAGGTTTCGGCTATGACTACCAAGTTCCTGAAAGAAAAGGAGATACTTCTTACCTAAGAAAAGTTTGCCATCGACTCCGAACACCCGGTTATGGGAACCGGCGAACTCGCGATCGGTCAGGATCGCTCCTATCTCGGAATTCCTTAATATATCCCGTTTTATCCTGATTATGTTAAATAGAGCCTTCTCCCCCAGGTATTCGTTCTCCTCCCCACTCACTTTCTCCCCAGGTCCCTCATCAAGAGCGCTGATAAAACCGATGGTAGTCTTACCTATCTTCCCGGTGAGTTTCGCTCCATATAATGGATCGAGTATCCTCCTCGTATAAACCACCTCGATCGGGGTGGTAAAGATATCCTTCCCTTCGAGAAAGAAGGGTCTTTTCTCCTCAAAATAAAGAGCATAGCGGAGATTAACATCCACTTGGCCCGCATCCGCCTCCACCTGGCTAAAATCCGGGTTAAGGGTAAGATCGAGGGTCAGGTTGGAGCTGATTCCATACTTCACCCCAATACCAAAATCAGGCTTAACCTTGCCATTTATAAACCTCCCCTCATCCTCATTGAAGTTTCCTGCCTGAGAGGTGGTGATGAAGGGAAGAAATTCCAGGGTCCGTTTGTAACCCACCCCAGAAAAGCCGACGAGTTCTCCTAATTGATCGAGAATGCTCGCCCTATTGATGGAGATAGGAGGCCAACTCGCTTGCTCGCTTTTCCGCTGGATGGTTCGGGCGACGGCAAAACCGATGTTCTTGAACTTGGGAGGGAAACGAAGGCTTCTAAACGGTATAGCCACCTCTACTGTATAACCTTTTTCATCCACCTTCCCATCCGAGTAAAACACGGTATCAAAGCTCATATCATCGTTGCCCTCGGCTTTAATCAAACCATCGCCCTGAATACCGTAAGGGTTTATCAAAAAGATATAACCTCTTCTCTTGGCATTAAAGGTGTCAAGAACAATCACCACAAAGTCGTCGGTGAAGATCTTATCCCGGGGGCAGTAATGGGCGGTTATCTTATCAGGACTGGTATCAAAACAGCGGAAGGCGAAATACAGATTATCGGAATCATAGGCGACATAGGCGACTGTCCTCTCCGAAGCGGGAACACCATCAACCGGCTTGAACTTATAGAATCCGGTTACTTTAGCTGCCTTTGCCCAGGCCGGATCATCAAGCACCCCATCGATCTTTGGGGGCTCTTTGATCCTGGGAACAACTACAATTTTCGATAACTCATTATTAGATCCTCCACCTAAAAGAGAAGAAGAAATTAAAAAGGAAAATAGAATAGCCAAAAAGAAAATATTGCTCACGGATCTTTCGTTAAACATTTGCCATATCTCTCCTTTCTCCATTAAATCCATCTTACACCACATAGATAAACGAATCCCCATCCAATAAGGTTTACTTTAATAGTACAAAGGGGGATTTGAGATAGGGTGAAAGGATATGAAAATAAACTACTTTTTCTCGAAGGAGCTCCGAATGAAAAGCGGAGGTTTCCTCATCTTAAGCAATAACTACCTTACCTTCCCTCCCTTGGGTATTTCTGGTGGCATTTCTTGTATCTACGATCAGGGAGGAATTATCCACTACGAACTGATAATCTACCTTGCTATGATCGGTAACAATGAGAACGCAATCTGCCGTAGAAAGCAGCTCGGCAGTGAGGGGAACACTCGCCAGATCGAGCTTCACCTTCCTCATCTTAGGGATCTTGGGGACAAAGGGATCGTGATAACTCACCTTAGCACCTCTTTCAAGGAGAAGGCTTATTATCTTGACCGCTGGCGATTCCCTAACATCGCCCACATCCCGCTTATAGGCAACCCCAAGTACGAGAATGTGAGCCCCTTTTAAAGCCTTCCCCCGATCGTTTAAGGCATCTATCACCCGGGAAACTACGAAATAGGGCATCTCAGTATTTATCTCACCAGAAAGCTCGATAAACCTAGTGGGGAAATCGTACTCTCGAGATTTCCAGGCAAGGTAGAAGGGATCGATGGGGATACAATGCCCTCCCAGTCCTGGACCAGGATAAAAGGGATGGAATCCAAAAGGCTTAGTCGCTGCCGCCTCGATTACCTCCCAGATATCTATACCCATTCTGATGGCGAGCATCTTGAGCTCGTTTACCAAAGCGATGTTTACACTACGATAGATATTTTCAAGCAATTTTGTCATCTCAGCAACACGGGGGGAGGAAACAGGTAGCACTCGTTCAAAAGCAAGAGAATAAAGCCGTTCTACCATCCTTCTGCAAGAGGGGGTAATGCCACTTACCACCTTAGGGATACGCCACATCGGATAGCGCTTGTTTCCTGGATCCTCGCGTTCTGGGGAATATCCGAGATAGAAATCCTCTCCTACCTTCATCCCAGTCCTCTCCAGAATAGGAAGAAGGACCTCCTCGGTAGTTCCAGGATAGGAGGTTGACTCCAACACCACCAATTGCCCCTTTCGAAGATATCTCGATATCTCTTTGGTGGTGTTGATCACGAAGGAAAGATCCGGCTCCCTCCCCTCCCCGAGGGGGGTAGGCACGCATATCAGGATGGCATCCGGACGGGAAAGGCGGGAGAAGTCAGCAGTGGCAGAAAAAATACCTTCCTCAACATAGCGGGAGAGGTCGCGGGAAGAGAGAGTAGTAAGATAACTTTCACCCTGTGAGATGCTTGCTATCTTCTCCTTGTCTATATCAAAGCCAAGCACCCGCACCCCTACCCTGAGGAAGCTAACCGCCAAGGGAAGACCAACATAACCAAGACCGATGACACCGATAACTACCGTTCTTCCTTCGATCTTCTCTTCAAGCTCCATCTTCCTCCCCCTCTATCTTATTTTTAAATAACATAGCACCTCCCTCCTCATCTGTAAAGTGAAGAGGTTCTTTAGGGAAACGGTAATTTACTCAATAAGTCTGTATGGAAAAGGGGAAAGAGGTGGTTAAGAATCAGGCTCCTCCTTTTTGATCCTCAACCCTTGGATCCCTCTTAACACAAGGTAGCCACCAAAGAGGATAAGCGCAATAGGGACGATGAAGTCGGCAAACTCAGGGAATTTCCCGGCAAGAAGTATTAGAAAGGAAAAGACGAGGAAGAAAAAGCCGGTTATCCGTGCCCAGCGGAATGTCCTCCTCTCAGCCGGAACAAGGGAAATAAGAAAGAAGGAAACCGAGAGCCCAACAAAGAAGACAAAAGCCTCAACTACCGATGGCCACCAAGAGTAAAAGGCATCTAATGGATAGAGGGATAGAGTGGCAAATAGTCCAAAGAGAAATACCCCCCACCAATTCCTCCTATCCAAGAGATACAGGGAGAGGAAGGCAAAAGCCAGCCCTGAAAGGAAAATGGTTCCAGCAATGGGGGTAGGAACTGGGGAGGTAGCCACTATCGTCACCACCCCAAGGACAAGAAGCATAAAACCGAGGAAATAAAGGGAAAGGGATCTCCTCCTCTTAAAAAGGGCGAGAAAGAGCAATCCTATCCCAAAAAGGAACCCCCCTCCGGCAAGTCCTCCGGCACTATATATCCTCAAAATTGAGCTGAAACTCACGATGCCGAGTAGGATCAGGAACCAAGCGGGATAAAGAGCCCACCTTTCCTTCCTGAACAGAAGGAGGAAAAGAAAGAGGGCACCTGAACCGATAAGGAATACTCCACCGGTTACGCCATCCCGATGAAAGAAGGTATCCGTCAACACCGTTCCGCTCAACACCAACAAAAACCAGCTGGGATATATCGCCCAGTCTTTTCTCTCTTTTAGAAAGAACGCCGGCAGAAAGGAGAAAGCAAAACCAGCAAGGACGAGTGCCCCGAGAAACTCGTCCTTCATTATCTCAAAGTAACCAAGTAAGCCAATCGCCCCTAAAGTGAGAACTATGCCCCCCGGAATAAACCATCTCCAGGATTCTTCCTCCTTAAAGGAATGAAGAATAAAGGTAAACCCTATAGCGAGAAGACCAACCGAAAAGACGAGCTCGACTTCAACAGGGAGAAAGCCAAAGGTGTCAAGAAGAAACAATCCACCAAGGGCGATCAGAAAAATACCCACTAATAAGCGGAATATCCTTTTACCCATCTTTTTTACTCCTGATTTATAAAACGGGGTTAAGGGGGAAAAAGTTCCTCCCTTCTATCTACCTTCCCCCTCTTCTAAAAGAAGCTTCTCTCCCTCTCCTCTCTTATGATAAAATAAAACTGGGGCAAATGGAAAGGCACGATAAAGAAGATACTGCTTTTAGTAGCAAGAGGGAGGAAATAGATAATAAGAAGATAGCAAGCGCGAAGGAAGTAATATCCCAGCTGATCAAAACAATTAAGGCATTTCGTCTTTACCCTCGAAACAATCCCATATTTATCCAATTTATCTCGGGGTTAAAGAATAACTTATCCGCCTACTTTGACAAATACAACGCCCTTACTCTCACTATAAAACCGAACGAACTTCTGGTGGACGGGGAAAGGGTATATTTCAAAAAGAAAAGAGAGGAAAGTCTCTCCTTCTTTTTCTATCGAGATGGCTTGAGAAAATTATCCTTTATCCCTCCTTTGGATGAAAGAGAGCTCATTGGTTTTCTTGAAGTGATAAAGGAAACGCAGCTCCACGAAAATCCACTCGATGACTTAGTAACCCGCCTCTGGGAGAGAAATTTTTCCCAAATCGCCTATGAGGTGGCAGAAGAACAAATCCCTACCGAGGAAGGGATCGAACTCCTTCTTGAAGAAGCATGGAATACCTCAAAAGAATACAGTGGAGGAGAGGTGCCAGAGGATGAAGGAAGAGCTGAAGCCCAGAAGCAGAAGAGTCTTGACTTCCTCGTTGAGGAACTGAAGAAAACGAAGGACAGCGAAGAAAAAGAAGATACGCTGACCCGACTCCCCCTTACTGAAGAGGAAATAGTCTATATACAAGAAGAACTCGCTAAGAGTAAAACAGAGGAGATACTAACCCGGGTGGTTGACTCCCTGCTTTACATAATCAAGACGGAAGGAGAAGATCAGCCAGAAGTCTGGGCGCTCCTTGGGGAGACCTTGACTGGATTCTTCAATAAAGGGGAGATAGCCCAAGCAACAAGTCTTCTTGAGAGATTGAATGAGGTCAAAGAAGATATCGGAGAAGAACGGTTTTCGGCGGCATTAAAGAGGATGTTTAAAAAAGATACTCTAACCAAGTTAGCCACCTACTTAAACCAACAAGGGGAAAAGGATGAAAACCTTATGTATTACTTCTTCTCCCTACTGGTGAAACCGGCTCTTCCCCAGCTAATAGAGCTACTTGGAGAACTCGAAGAGAGAAAGGACCGTTCTCTCCTCTGTCAGGTAATTGCTGATCAAGCTAAGGACCAAATCGAGGTAATCGCCTCGAAACTGATGGACAAAAGATGGTATTTAGTGCGGAACTTGGTGTTCATCCTGGGCAAGATGGGAGACCAAAGGGCATTAAAGCATCTAAGAGGGGTAGCTCATCATCCGGACTCAAGAGTAAGGCTCGAAGTTGTTCGCACCCTGGCACAGTTAGGAGGGGGAGGAGCCTACGAAGCAATCAGCCTGTTCCTCTATGATCGCGATCCAAAAATCCGCTCTCTCGCTGCCCTCACCTTGGCGGAAGGGAAATATCCCAAAGGAGGGGAGATCCTTTTCGACATCGTAAGGGATAAGGAGTTTAGGAAAAGAGAATTGGACGAGAAGATAACTTTCTTCAAAGCATTGGGAAAAGTGGCTCCCCGGAGAGCCATCTCTTACTTGGAGAAACTACTCTTCAAACGCTCCTTCTTCAGGAAGAAACTAACAAATGAGATGCGTTTAGGAGCCGCTTACGCCCTTTTTGAGATAGGGACGGAGGAAGCGAAGAAGATCCTGAAACGGGGGAGAGAAAGTAGAAGGGAAGAGGTAAAGAGGGCGGTCTTAACCGCGGGAAAAGGTAAGAGATAAAGATGGAGGAGAAGAGAAAAACCGTTCGGCTTCAGATAAGGAGGGTGATATCTGAGGACTCCGATATCCCCCTATCCTCGGCTATTACCCTCAAACTGCACCGCCTAAGTAGCCGCTTTGTAACCAGTCTTTATGTGGTCATAAAGATGTTGCAGATACACCGGATAAACAACCAAGCGGTGATAACCGCTCTTGACCGGTTGATGGAAGCCGCAAAAGCACTCTTTGAGCTCGACCCAGAGATAAACCTTCAGATCTACGATGATTTTATCTTCGTAAACAACCTCCGGCTTAAGCTTGAGATCGAGGGTTATCTCAGTTTCCGTTACATCATCGAAGAATTCACCACTAGGGGGATAGGAAGGCTCACCATCACCGAAGGAGTGGAAAGGGAGGAGTTTATCCAATTTGCCCTTGCCTTTAATGAGCTTGAGCGAGGAGAAAAGGCTTTTGACATCCTCAAAACATCTCTTAATGAAAAAGGGGTAAAACACCTTGATGTCGGGAAACTCATCCCTCCTACTGAGAGGAGAAGGGGATCAACCGATCTCAAAGAGGTAAAGGAAGCATCCAAAAACGCCTTTTTCCGAGCCATTCAGTTAGTGAAAAACGCTGCCTTAGGAGGAAAGGAGGAGAAAAAACTCAGCTTGAAAAAGGGAAAAAGGCTTGTTCAATCACTTATCGATCTGGTGCTTGAAGATGAATATTTCCTCATCGGACTTACCTCCATCAAGAATTATGACGACTACACCTTCAACCACTCGGTAAATGTTTGCATCCTTTCCCTCGCTTTAGCAAGCCACCTCGGCTTATCCCGAACTGAACTCTGTAACCTTGGAGTAGCCGCTCTGTTCCACGATATGGGCAAGCTCCTTCTTCCCAAAGAGATCTTATTCAAACCGGGGAAGTTGACCGAGGAGGAATGGCGACTGATCAAGAAACACCCCATCTTGGGGGTAAAAGCACTACTTAAAAACGGTATCTATGGAGAATTTGGATTTACCTCCATCATCGTCGCCTTTGAACACCATCTGAGATTGGACTATTCGGGTTATCCTGAGCTTCCTACTCCGAGGAAACCCAGCTTCTTAACCCGAATAGTGAGCATTGCCGACGCTTACGACGCAATGACTACCTCTCGCTGTTATCAAAAAGCCCTTCTGCCGGAAGAAGCTCTGAAGAAGATATATGATACCAGCCCCAAACTTTACGACCGGGCATTGGTCAAAGTATTCATCAATATGCTCGGCATATATCCTCCGGGTAGCTTCGTGCTTTTGGATACAGGAGAAAGTGGGGTGGTCTATAGACCAAATCCAACCAAGCTGGATAGACCCCGGGTCAAACTGGTGTTCGATGCCAAGAAAAACCCCCTCCCTGGGCAACCGGTGGACCTCACCGAAGAAGACCCAAGGAAGGGTTATAAACGGAGTATCGCCTCTTCCCTCAACCCCTATCACTATGGGGTGAATGTGGGGAAACTCCTTTCCGAATAACTACTTCGTCTCTATATCTATGTCACCGCTGGTCGAAGAGATACGCAGGGTAGCACCTCCTTTTCCTACCGTTCCAACGAGTTTTCTCTTCCCCTTCTTAAAGCTTACCTTGAGCATAGGGACTGAACAGCGTATAGAACCGCTCATAGTATGAGCATCAAGATCAAAGGAGGAATCCTTAGAAAGGATAAGACTTATATCACCTGAGGTGGTGCTAAAGATATAGGTACCACCATCGGTCAACCGCCCTTCGAAGGCAACCTCGCCGCTGGTAGTTCCCACCTTAACCTTACGGCAATCGCTCACACCGAAAAGCTTTACCTCTCCACTCACCGTCCCCGCTGAGATATTACCGGACACCTTTCTCCCGGTAATATCACCGCTCACCGATTTCAATCGAAGATCACCCATGGTATCGAACGCCTCGATATCACCGCTCACCGTAGAGGCATCGACCTCTTTCACTCCGCGAAGCTCGATATCACCGCTCACCGATTCAGCATCGACACTTCCCCCCTTCTCTACGACGATGTCTCCACTGACCGATTCCAGTATAAGCTCTCCCATAACAGCGGTGATATCCATATCCCCGCTAACCGTATGGATGTCAAGTGAGCCATTTCTGGGGACAAAGAGCTTGTAATCCACCCACACCCGAAGGGAACGGTGGAAGAACCCCCTAAATTTTGGGTAGGAGGTACTTATCCGAATGAGGTCTTTACGCGCATTGATCTTTATCTTGACCCTGTCGGCATTCTCCTTGGCTCTCGCTTTGGTAGCCGCTTTGGAATACTTGATGGCGATGATCCTTACTTCGTTTTTGTCCCAAGAGGTGACCTCGATATCACCAGACACATTCCTGAGGATCGCCTTTCCCTTTGGGCTTAGGGGATAGGTTTTATCCAGCTTTTCCTGATAATCAGCCTTTACTATCCCTCCCCCCACCTTATCCTTTGCTGTAAGGGAGTATCCGAGAAGAGGAAATACGAGAAAGAGAAGGAGAGATACCCCTCCCGCCAATTTAGCCAATCGATTTACCTTCATATCCGCCTCCTTGATTAAGCTGGTTTTATGGTTAACGCATTTTCTCAAATATTATTCCCTCCAAAAGGGTTACCTTCTTCCGATAGATATCGAGGAGGCACCTCCTCAATTCAGGATTATCCGGGTGTTTGGCTATTGCCTTTTGGCAAGTGTCGATCGCCTGGTCGATGATCGCCAAGTTTTTCTCTATCACCCTCCGTAGTTCCGGATCAAGGCTGCTTTTCTCCTTTTTGAATTCTCCTGTAAGTAATTCGAGCGCCTTTTCGTAGTGATATTCTGCCTCTATAAAATGAGCAATAGCAATATCAGAAGGAGTTAAAGGAGGACTACTCCCCCCCCGAAGAATGAAGAATAGAGAAAGGAAACCACCAATAAGAAGAAGCAAGAAGAAGACAGTCGCTGTTAAGAGCCTCGGCGAGGCAAAGGAGATCGAAAAAGGTCTACCCCTTCCCAGAAGTTCAACTAAGGATGGAGAAAATGGGCGAACGCCCTCTTTCAATCTCTTTGCTTCTGCCTTAAGAAGCCTTAAATCGGTTAATAGATCGCGGCACTTAGGACAAAGCTTAAGATGTTCTCCAAGTTCTTCCCTTCTACTCTCCTGCAGTTCTCCATCTATCAACTGCAGGATGTATCTTTCCGCCCTCTTACAATCCATCGCTTAACTCCTCCCTCTCAGGAGGTCTAAAAATGGAGAAAGCTTCTTCCTTAATCTCAACCTCGCCCGAAAGAGCTGAGATTTCACCGTACCGGAGGAACATCCCCTTATCTCGGCAATCTCCTCATGGGTGAAACCCTCAATATCGTGTAGGACGAACATCGCCCTTTGCCCAGCAGGAAGCGATAACAAAGATTCCTCAAGCTTTCTCCTGAATTCAACCTTGCTGGCGAAATCCAACCCCTTACCTCTTCCTTCCTTTATCATAAACAACTTCTTCAATTGCCTTACCCTCCTCCACCTCAGATGGGAGATCGTCTTATTGACTGTTATCCGATAGATCCAGGAGAATATCTCACTTTCATTCCGAAAACCATCAACCTTCTTAAGGAGGGTGAGAAATACCTCTTGAACTATATCCTCAGCTGCCGCTTCCTCCCCTATCATCCGAAGGGCGATTCGGAAAACCTTATCCTTATGCTGGCGGTATAACTCTTCCACTCTCTCCGAAAGCGAACCTTTGCCTCGTTCAGCCATCAACTCTCAACTCTTCCTTTCGTTGGACGAATAAAAGAGGAATATAGTTGTCAATAAAAAAACAGCTTTCTCCGGGAGAGAAAGCCGAGAAAATAGCACGCCTCTATCCTACTTTATCCACTTAACCCGAATACCCCCTAAGCCAATCTCTACTTCACCTTTAAGCCGGTACTTAGCGGTAGCTAAATTATCGCTTACATACCTTCCTGAGCTTACCCGGGAGAAACCAGCGGAGGATAACTTCTTCGCTCCAAACCCAGAGGCATCGAGTTCAACACCCAATTCTCGAGGAAAAATGAGGTGAATTCCCCCTATCCCTCCGGCAATAGAGGCGAAAATGTCCCTCTGCCACTTACCGGAAAAATCGAGGGTAATACTCCCAACCCCTCCATTTACCTCCAACCGGCGACAGTTGGCGTTTCCGAGCTTTTTCACATTAATGCTTCCTACTCCCGCCTCAAGCTGAAATATATCCATAACATCTGGGTTGGGAGTGCCAAAGTAAACATCTGTGTCGCCTGCCCCAATCGAAAGGGAGAAATCAGAAAGGCGAAGTTTAGAAAGGTTCATCCGAGCCTTACCAGCTCCAAAGGAACTCTCTAAAGAAATAGGCACAGAAGGGGGGAGTCTTACCACTGTCCTCACTCTTTTCCGCCCCCCAAAAAAGGACCCTTTTCTCTGTTTTACCTTGATTTTCAAAAAACCCTCATCGCCCCTCTTCACATAAGAGATGCGCACCTTATATCGGGATGTATAATCCACCCTGGCATAGAATGCCTCGTCCTCCTTGCCAGAGGAGAGAATAATCTGCCCCTCAGCGACAGAAAGCTCAACCCGGATAACTTTCTCCCCAGATAGCTTCTGGCTTTTTATCGCAGTTTCAGCCCTAAGGAGAGATGAACAAACGAATATTAAAGAAACCATTACCAAAAAGGAGAGGGTGTATTTCTTCACCATATTTCTTACTCCCTTTTCTTCTCTATTCTTATATCCCCGTTTCTCGTCTTCACTTTAATGGTTACCCCACCGCCGTTCACCTCTCCTTTAAGGATCTTCCTTCCCACTTTCTCTACCTTAAGAGGAAAATCGGAAGATATTTCCCCATTCTCTGAAGAAAGATAGAGTTTAGCTTTTACATCCGGAGGAAGAGTGAGTATGATCTCACCATTTTGGGAGAAGAAACTAAGGTTCTCCGTGGAAGTAAGTCGAGAAAAATCAACTTCAATATTACCATTTCTGGTATTAGCGGAAACGCTACCAACTATAGAGCGGAGGGTGATATCGCCATTTCGCGAAGAGACATCTATCTTGCCCGAAATCCCTTTACCACTGATATATCCATTCCTGGTGGAAAGATAAACCCCTCCAATTATCTCTCCCACCTCTATGTCACCGTTCTTTGACTCTACCTCAAGGAATACCTTGCGGGGCACAAATACCTGGTAATCGACCCTGAACTCCCAATGCCTTCCTGGAAGGAAGGATAGGAGAAAACCCTTATTCTCCGGATATTCGGTGTTCACCACTACCTTATTCCCCCGCTTCTCAGCAACTACCTTTATCTCTTTAAACACCCTCTTCGCCACCCGGGAATTGGACGCCTTAACCCATTTCTTGGCGGTAAAGGAAACCATATTGTTATCCCAAGGGGTTATCACGATATCACCATTTCTATTCGTAAGAACAAAAACGCCACCCGGCTTTAGGGGAAATTTCTTCTTTATTACCTCAGTAAGCTCATGAGCAAAGAGAAGAGAGGGAAAAAGTAGAAGCATACCAAAAAGAACGAGTTTTCCTCTCACCTTTCGTCCCTCCTTAAGAAAGGCTTACAAGAGCGTCACTTCCTGAAGTAATCGATGATCTCTGCAAGCCCAATGATTATCAAAATGAGGGGCCAATACTTCCAGAGATAGTCCCAAACATCGATGTAGTAGAATTCGTCAAGAAGGAAAAGCCCCCCGAGAAGGATTAAAATTATCCCAAAAGCCAAAGATCCGGTTCTTCTATGGTGAGTCACCTTCCCCTCCCTACCGCTTTCGTAAATATCTTATTATCTGGTAAACACCAAGAATAATAAGGAGAAGCGGCCAGTAATGTAACAACCAACTGAGATCATACCCTAAATTCTCAAAAAGAAACAACAGGCCAATAATTACCAGAACGATCCCTATTATCACTGAGCCCTTGTCCAATATTTCCTTCTCCTCATTTATCCGCTTGGCGGAGAAATAGGCATCCACTATACCACCAAAGTAAACAAGCGCCACAACAATACCCGCAAACGGGAGAAATTGATATGATCCAATCATAGAGAGATCTATGATAAAACCAACGAACAACCCAAAAAGGAGCATCAATGCTATTGCCTTTAGATACTCATTGTTATATATCTGACCTAACCCTGGGATGAGGGATAAAAAGGCTGCTACTGCTGGCGTTTTCTTCCCCTTATTGTTCTCCTCCCTCTTTGTTCCCTTCTCGATACAAGAAACACAGTAATACCGTCCGTTAATCCCCTTGGCACACTCCTCACATAAAGGCTTGCCACAGATATAACAGCTTTTTACTGCTTCCCTATCCTTGTGGTAATAGCACTCCATTTATCCCCTCCGAAGAGATATTTCCTCAACCACCTTCTTCCCGCTCAAAAAGCTTAAGGAGTTCTAAACGACCTCTATTTATCCTCGACTTAACTGTCCCCAAAGGAATATTGAGTTCTTCCGCTATCTCCTGATAACTATACCCTTCAAACTCCCGAAGGGTGAGGCAGATGCGGATCGGTTCCGGAAGCTCAGCGATCGCCTTCTTAAGCATCAATATTTGCTCTCTTCTTTCGAAGCTCGAGAACTGTGAGGGGGATGAGGAGGCAAATCTCAACATCAACTCGCCTTTTTTCACCATCCACTCCTTCTCCTTCCGTTTCCTCCGATAATAGTCGATACAATAATTCCGCGCCACCCGGGAGAGCCACTGAGGGAGATTGGAACCGAGATCAAACTTTTTAAGCGAGCTCATCAACTTGAGGAATATCTCTTGAACCAGATCCTCCGCCTCCTCTACCCTACCCACGAACTGATAAGCGATATTAAACACCATCCGCCGATATCTGGCGAGGAGAAGTTCCCAGCCTCCCTCATCACCCTTAAGGCACCACTCAACCAACTCGGTATCGGAGGGCTGTTCCCTCCTTCTTCCTCCCATCCTTTACCTACTTACAATAACGGATTAATATAAGGTAAAAGTTCCCCCTTCCATCATTCCAAAATTGACTACCAGATGCAAGAAAAAATTGACGCGGGGCTACAATATATTGTAGAGTAGGGGCGAAATGAAGGGAAGGAAGCTCAACTTTATAATAGGGGCGGGGATAGGCGGAGGGTTGCTTTACCTCTTTTTAAGGAAGGCTGATTTTTCCGCCGTCTACCAGAGCCTAAGGGAAGCAAGCTACCCCTTGGTGGCTCTCTCCATAGGGTGGATGCTCTTTACCTATTTCATCCGCGCTTATAGATGGAAGTTTTTCTTCACCCCGATAAAGGAGATACGGGTTAGCAATTCCTTCATCGCCACCGTTATCGGCTTTACCATTACCACCCTAATACCAGGAAGGATGGGGGAGATAGTGAGACCCTGCATACTCGGCGCCAAGGAGGGAATAAGCAAGGTGAAGGCGGTTGCCACTGTAGTTGTGGAACGGGTATTCGATATCATCACCGTATTGATCCTTTTTTCCATCTACCTGAAATGGGCACCGCCCCTTAAGAACCTCTCACCGGAAGCAGCTACCATTATGAGGATATTGAAGAAAACCTCCTTTATCCTTCTTATGGGCTCCATCGCCCTGCTCGTCTTTTTCATCGTTCTTCAGCTAAAGACATCCTTTTTTAAAAACTTGGTAGAGAAGATAGCAGCTAAAAGAAAAGGCCGGAGAATAAAATCGCTCTTAAAGCATATCGCATCGTTCATCGAAGGGCTGGCAGTTATTGACTACCGAAGAAACCTACCCATAATAATCGTCTATTCCTTCTTGCTCTGGCTTTCCATAGCTTTTGGCTACTTCATTATGTTACGCGCATTCCACCTTAGGCTTCCCTTTATCACCACCCTATTCATCCTGATAATCTCTGCTATAGGGGCAGCTATCCCTACACCAGGGGCGGTAGGAAGCTATCACAAGGCGCTTGAGATCGTCCTCCATACCTTCCTCCGCCTACCGCTCAATTTAGTTATCGGAATGGCCATCTTGATGCATGCCATCTGTTTCTTCCCGGTTACCATCTTGGGGATAGTCTTCATTTCCCGAGAAGGGATAAAGATCGGGGAGTTTGAACGGCTTCCTAAAAAGGAGGAGGCCTCTCTTATAGAGAAACCTTGAAGGAGAAAGGAAATGAGATGTCCTTTCTGTAATCATCCCAAGGACAGGGTGATCGATTCCCGGGAGAGCAGGAACGGTGATTTTATAAGGAGAAGAAGGGAGTGCCTAAACTGTTCCCGTCGCTTTACCACTTATGAACGGATCGAGGAGATCCCCTATATGGTGGTTAAGAAGGATGGGCGAAGGGAACAGTTCGACAGGAAGAAGGTGCTCACCGGACTTCTTAAGGCTTGCGAAAAAAGGCCTATCGGGGTAACTATCCTTGAGAAGATAGTGGATGAGGTAGAGTCGCTTCTCCATACGAAGCCGGACAAGGAAATAACTACCACCGAGATCGGCTCCTTCCTGATGGAGAGACTGAAGGAGCTCGACAAAGTAGCCTATGTCCGTTTCGCTTCGGTTTACCGTGAGTTTCAGGATGTATCCGAGTTTATGGATGAACTGAAGGCGCTACTCGCTGCCAAAAGGAAAGAGGAAAAGGAGAGTTAGCACCTCTTTGACAAAACTTCCTCCCGATGTTAAATTATTAGGATAAGTTAAATTATTAGAGGGAAGTTAAATGCGAGAGGTGAGCTTCTTCGAGTGCTTAGCTGAGATGTCTCGACTTCAAGGGGAGATAAATCGGATCTTCAAGCGCCTTATCGAATACCAGCAGCTGGAGGGAGAGGGAGCAGGTGAGGAGTTCAGCCCGGAACTTGACGCCTTCGAGAATGAACATCAGCTCACCTACCGCATAGAGCTACCCGGCGTAGAGCCAGAGGATATCAAACTCCTTCTGATAGGAAACACTCTCCTAATCAGCGGGGTAAAACGAGAGAGGAACCTTCCTCAGGAGGAGATTCGATTCCATTGCATAGAAAGGAGATACGGTAGATTTCGCCGATTGATAAAGCTTGAAGGGGAGGTAGATAAGGAGAAAGCACATGCCTTCCTCGAGAATGGGGTGTTAACCATAACCATCCCCAAGCTCCCCAAACCAGAGCCAAAGGAGATAAAGATAGAGGTTATAAAGAGATAGCTATGGCTGAAGAAAAAGATAAACAGGAAAAGGAGCTCAAGATACCGGAAAGGCTTCCCTTGCTCCCTCTCCGGGATGTGGTGATCTTCCCAATGATGCTCGCTCCCCTTATCATCAGCCGGGAGCGCTCGATACGGGCGGTGGACCAGGCACTTACCAAGGAGCGAATGTTGCTCCTCGTCGCCCAGAAAAAAGCAGAGATAGAGGAACCAACAGAAGAAGACCTCTATCGGATGGGAACAGTAGCGATAATCGTAAGGATGCTGAAACTCCCCGATGGTAAGGTTCGCGCCCTGGTTCAAGGGATCGCCCGGGCTAAGATAGTCCGATTTGAGGAGGAAGCGAATTACTTCCTCGTTCAGGTAGAAAAGGCCACGGAGATGCCCTTCGATCCCTCCACACCAGAGGTGGAAGCGCTTATGCGGGCAGTGAAAGCCAATATGGAGAAAGCTGCTTCCCTGGGCAAGCCGATACCCCCTGAGGTAATGGTGGTGGCAAACAACCTCGATGATCCGGGCAAGCTTGCCGACCTCGTCGCCTTCAATCTCGAGCTTAAGGTCCCTGAAGCAGAGGAGATACTCGAGGAGCTGGATCCAATAACCCGGCTAAGGAAGCTCAATGAGTTCCTCTTAAAGGAGATAGAGATTCTAACTGTCCAGCAAGAGATCACCGCTCAGGCTAAGGTCAAGATGGACAAAGCCCAGCGGGAATACCTCCTTCGCCAGCAACTAAAAGCGATCCAGAAGGAGTTGGGTGAGGGCGATGAGATAGCGGAGGACATAAAGCTCTTTCGGGAACGGATGAGGAAGAGAAAGATCCCGAAGGAAGTGGTGGAGGAGCTTGAGAAACAGATAGAGCGACTGAAGAGGATGCACCCCGATGCCGCGGAGACCGCGACCTTGAGGAACTACCTGGACACCGTCACCTCCCTCCCCTGGAGCATAAAGACCAAGGACAACCTCGACATAAAGCGGGCGAGGAAGATCCTTGATGAGGATCACTACGATCTGGAAAAGGTGAAGGAACGCATCTTAGAGCATTTAAGTGTAATGAAGCTCAAGAAGAATGGGAAACTGCGGGGACCCATCCTCTGCTTTGTTGGTCCTCCTGGAGTGGGCAAGACCTCTCTCGGAAGGTCGATAGCCCGGGCAATGGGACGGAAGTTTGTCCGCATATCCCTCGGTGGTGTCCGGGATGAGGCGGAGATCCGAGGGCATCGCCGAACCTATGTTGGAGCGATGCCGGGGAAGATAATTCAGGGCATCGCTCAAGCGGGGACGAGCAACCCAGTATTTATGATGGACGAGGTGGACAAGCTCGGTGCCGACTATCGGGGTGATCCTGCTGCTGCTCTACTTGAGGTGCTCGATCCGGAACAGAATCACTCCTTCCGAGACAACTACCTTGGCGTGCCTTACGATCTCTCCGATGTGATGTTCATCCTTACTGCCAACCTTCTCGACCCCATCCATCCCGCATTTAGGGATCGAATGGAAGTTCTATTTCTACCCGGCTACACTGAAGAGGAGAAGGTAAAGATAGCGAGGAAATACCTCATCCCAAGGCAGATCAAGGAAAATGGCCTAAAGGAAAGCGATATCAAGCTTAGTGAGAGCGCTATCAAGACAATAATCCGTTGCTACACCAGAGAGGCAGGTCTTCGCAACTTGGAGCGGGAGATCGCTTCCATCTGTCGTAAGGTAGCCCGGAGGATAGCCGAGGGGGAGAAACCTCCCTTCCCGATAACCAAGGCAAATCTCGCCTCCTATCTTGGTCCCCCCAAGATCTTCCCCGAACTGGAGCTCTCCTCCGATCGAGTGGGAGTAGCTACGGGGCTTGCCTGGACCGCCCACGGTGGCGAGATACTCTTCATCGAAGCCACAGTGATGAAGGGGAAAGGACGGCTTATCCTCACCGGACACCTGGGGGAGATAATGAAGGAATCCGCTCAGGCAGCCCTGAGCTACATCCGCTCTCACGCCTCTGAATTGGGGATAGAAGATAACTTCTTCGAAACCCACGACTATCACCTCCACATCCCCGAAGGGGCAACCCCCAAGGACGGTCCCTCTGCCGGAGTAGCGATAGCAACCGCATTGGTCAGCGCCTTCACCAAAAAGCCGGTGCGTCGCGATGTGGCGATGACCGGCGAGATCACCCTTACGGGAAATGTCCTTCCCATTGGTGGGGTGAAGGAAAAGGTCTTGGCAGCGGCAAGAGCGGGGATAAGGAATGTAATTCTACCAAAGCCAAACGAAAAAGATCTTGTCGAGATCCCGGCTAAATTAAAAAGAAGGCTCAATTTCATCTTCGTCACCGAGGTGGGAAAGGTGTTTACCGAAGCCCTCGCTCGGGAACCGGTAGCGGTCAAAGAGGAATAGAAGCTCTACTTATGGAAGAAAAAGAACTCAGCGATATCGGAGAATGGGGTATAATCGAGAGGATAAAGGGGGATTTTCCCCATCATCCATCAGAGGTGCTCCTTGGTATCGGCGATGATGCGGCAGCGGTCAGAGTAGAGGGAAAGGTCCTTCTTTTCTCAAGCGATCTCCTGATAGAAGACATCCACTTTAAGACGGAGTATACCCCTCCTTTCCTTCTCGGGAGGAAAGCGGTAGCGGTAAATGTGAGCGACATCGCAGCGATGGGCGGTGTCCCCCGCTATCTTCTTCTAAGCCTCGCCGCTCCGCAGGACCTCCCCTTTTCCTTCCTCACCGAGTTCTCCGCCGGTCTCTCCGCTGAAGCTAAGGAACATAACATCTCGCTTTTAGGCGGCGACACCTCAGCAGGGGAAAAAATAACGATAGATATCCTCATAATCGGAGAAACGGAGGAGGAAAGGATCGTAAAAAGAGCTGGGGCAGAGCCTGGAGACCTAATCTTCGTAACCGGAAGCTTAGGCGATTCCGGAATGGGTTTTACCCTCCTCAAAGCTGGCTTCCGGATGGATAAAGAGAGGAGAGTCTCCTCCTTAGGTGATCTAAGCGACGAAGATAAACGAGCCGCCTCTACCCTCCTATCAGCCCATCTTGCTCCGAAGCCGGAATTCCCCTTGGGGCGAATACTCGCCGAGCAAGGGATCCCAAAGGCGATGCTCGATATCTCCGATGGACTGGCAAAGGACCTAAGGAACCTTGTAAGAGCAAGTAAAATAGGTGCCAGGATATATGAGGATAAAATACCCCTTTCTTCCCCTCTCATCCACTTCGCAAAAAAATTCTACCAAAAACCTTTGGATTACGCCCTCAATGGAGGAGAAGATTATCGCCTCCTCTTCACCGCCCATCCTTCCAAGCGGAAGGAGATAGACGAGCTCTCCGCTCATTTGGGGGTGAGGATCACCGAAATAGGGGAGATAATGGAGGGAACTGCGGGTATAATCTTGATGGGAAAAGATGGTAAAGAAAGAGACATCCGCGGTGGATACGACCATTTCGAAAAGCGTTGAAAGGGCATCCTGGAGGAGGTGGCTCGATTATTGGCGTGCCCTTATGACCCTTGACGATACACCAGAGCACATCTCCTTATCCTTCGCCATCGGCGTCTTTATCGCCTTTTCGCCTTTCCTCGGGTTACATACGCTCCTCTGCATTGCCCTCAGTTTCCTCTTTCGAGGAAACCTAACCGCGATGCTCGCGGGGAGCTTTATCAATAACCCCTTTACAATGTTTCTAATCTATGGGGGTGAGCTATGGGTGGGGAGCAGGATACATCCCCTAACCGAAGCCTCCTTCTCCCTGCCCAAATCCATAAACCTTCTCTCCTTGGCGGAGTTCTACCATCATATCACCCCTTACCTTACCGCTCTTCTTACAGGATATTTCCTTTTGGGAGGTATCGCCTTCGGATGTTCCTTTCTCGCCCTGAGAGCTATCTTAGCTCGGCGGAGAAGAAAGGAGGAAACCCCTGATGAAGGATAAACCGAAACTTCTTCTTCATATCTGCTGTGCTCCCTGCGCCACCTATGTGGTTGAAGTGTTAAGGGAAGAATATCAAGTCATCGGATTCTTCTACAATCCAAATATCCACCCCGCGGGGGAATATTATCGTCGAGCATCCGAGGTAAGGCGTTTTTCTCAGTTGGCGGAGCTCACCTTAATCGAAGGGGAATATGAGGAGGGTAGATGGTGGAAGGAGATCTCCGGCTTGGAGAAAGAGCCAGAAGGAGGGAAGAGATGTCCCCTCTGTTACCGGCTGAGGCTTGAGGAGACCGCTCGACGAGCAACAAGAGAGGGAATACCCTTCTTCGCTACCACTCTCACCATCAGTCCCCATAAGAAGGCAGAGATCATAAATCCTATAGGTGAAGAGATAGGAGGAAGATATGACATTTCATTTTTTGCCGCCGACTTCAAGAAAAAAGATGGATTTAAGAGGAGTATAGAACTGTCAAAGAGGTATAATCTCTATCGGCAGGATTATTGTGGTTGTCTGCCAAGCCTATTTGAGAGGGAAAAAAGGAGAAAGGAGAAGAAAAAAAGATGAGATATTACTATTACGAGCAACGGATTGGTCTTGGGGGGAGGATGACCCCTATGGTCCGCTCCCTGATAATCGCCAATTCTGTTTCCTTCCTCTTCCAGCTCATCTGCCGTATGGATATCTATCATATATTCGGGTTGGTGCCCGCTCTGGTGTGGAGCAAACTTGCCCTCTGGCAGCTCGGCACCTACCTCTTCCTCCACGGAGGCCTTTTCCACCTCTTCTTTAATATGTTCGCCCTCTGGATGTTCGGAAGTGAGATAGAACGCTATTTTGGCTCCAACCGCTTCCTCCGCTACTACCTCATCACCGGCGTTGGGGCAGGACTAACCGTTGCCATAGCCACCCCTCATTCAGTTATTCCTACTATTGGAGCTTCAGGGGCGATATACGGTATCCTCCTCGCCTATGGTCTCCTTTTTCCCAACCGGTATATCTACCTCTATTTCATCTTTCCCATCAAAGCAAAACACTTCGTCCTTCTCTTCGCTGGTCTTGAACTTCTCGCTACCTGGGGCTATGCTGCTGATGGAATCGCCCATTTCGCCCACTTAGGAGGGATGTTATTTGGTTATCTCTATCTAAACCGCTTCTTTATCAGTGGTATATCCCGAAGGATAAGAAATTACTTTTACTTCCGAAGGCTGAGGCGGGAGTTCGATCTGACCGACCGCCCCCCCTTCCACTGATATCAAAGGACCTGGGGCTCCTCGATTCCCTTCCCGCCTCCCTCGAACCTTTTTATGCTCAAAGGAGATATATCGATCTCACTCTCCTTACCCATAATCTTCTCCGCCAATAACTTGCCCGAAGCCATCGAGTGCATCACCCCATGTCCTGAGAAACCTCCGATCATATAGAAACCAGAGATAGGAGGTATCTCTCCTATTATTGCGTGATGATCCGGGGTAACGGAGTAAAGACCAGCCCAGGATTTGAGAATAGAAGCCTTTTCAAAGGAGGGAACCCGTTCCATCATCCTCTCCGCCACATACTCGAACCACTCTTGATCCACAGTGAGATTAAATCCCGGCGGTTCATCCTTCTTCGCCAAACCGAATAAAACGCCCTTCCCCTCTTTCCGGAAGTATAAGCCACATCCGGAATCGATGATCATCGGTATCCCCTCAGGGATCTCCTCAAAATCGTTGCTCACATAGATCTGCCTCCTAATGGGAAGAGCGGGGATCTCCACCCCTACCATCCTCCCTACCTCTTGGGCATAAGGACCAGCAGCGTTTACCACCATCTCGGTCTTTATCTCCCCCTTGTCGGTAACCACCCCTTCTATCTTATTATCCTTGGTCAGTATTTTCGTTACCTCAGTCTCAAATAGAAACTTCACCCCAAGCTCCTTCGCCTTCTTGTAGTACCCCTGGGTGATAGAGTGGGGATCAGCATATCCATCCGTGGGGCAGAAGGTACCACAGAGGACATCGTCCATCTTCAAGAAAGGATACTTCCTCGCTATTTCCTCCTTGGTTATGAAATCGACATCGACGCCGAGGCTCTTCTGAAGGGCAACCGTTTGATCGAAAACCTTCTTCTGCTCCGGAGAGGTTATGAGGAAGAGGTAGCCAGCCTGGATGAAACCCGAAGGGTGTCCCATCTCCTCTTCAAAACGCTCGAGGATGCGAACCGATTCCATCGATATCTTGATATTTATCTCCGTTCCAAACTGCTGTCTGATACCGCTGGCACTAAGGCCGGTAGAACCAGCGGCGATGAACTTTTCCTTCTCCACCACCACCACATCATTAGCTCCAAGCTTTGCCAGATTGTAAGCGGTACAGCATCCGTTTATCCCAGCACCGACAATTACAATGTTAGCCCTTTCTACCATACCTTATCCTCCCTCCTAACTATTAAAATTACCCCCGCCATACATCCAACACCAATTGACATAGGGCGAGGATCAGGTTTATCATAACAAAAAGAGGAGCTTGTTATAACTGAAAAAATGATAGAAGTCAAATTAATTTCCATAACTGAAAACGCAGAGGAGGTGATCGAGCTCGCTGCTCGTACCTGCTACAGCTCTCGGGATAGGATCTACTCCTCCAATCGCGCCATCTTTCTTAAACGACTAAAAGAAATGGGACATCTCTCGGTCTTCGAACATGCCTCCGCCACCTTCGACATATCGGGGATCTCCCGTGCTTGCTCCCATCAACTGGTGCGCCATCGACTCGCCTCCTACTCCCAGCGCTCCCAGCGGTATGTCAGCGAGGAGGGTTTTGATTATGTGATCCCCCCTTCAATCGAGGGGAGACCGGAAGCAAAAAAGCTGTTCACTCAGGAGATGGAACGATTGCGCGAGGGATACAACCGATTGGTCTCGCTCGGTATCCCCAAGGAGGATGCTCGGTTCATCCTGCCGAACGCCTGCACCACCCATCTCGTTATGACCGCCAATTTCCGGGAATGGCTTCATATCCTTTCCCTAAGGCTCGAGAAGCGCGCCCAATGGGAGATACGAACATTAATGGAGAAGATATTGGAAATCCTTAAAGAAAAAGCCCCGGCTGTCTTTGGGGACATAAACCCACAATCGACAAAAAATGAAAAATCCCTACCTTAAATTCCTGTTTGGGAAGAGAGGACCTCTTCAGCCTCCTCCATTCTCTCAGCCCGACCACTACGGAGAAGACGAGGATGAACCTCGGTACAAAAACGAAGATTATCAAAAAAAGGAGATGAGGGGTGGATGTTTGATAGTGCTTGCCGTATTCGGTCTCCTCATTCTCCTCTGTCTTATTCTTCGCCTGATAAATAAGGGTGGATAAATGGAACATAACGATGAAAGGGAACTCCTATTCGTATACGGCACCTTGATGCAAGAGGCGGGCTCAGGCTGGCTCGCCGAGCTGGGGGGAAAGCCCAAGGGAAAAGCAGAGACATCACCCCACTGGAAGCTCATCATCATTGGAGCGGTACCGGCAATCATCCCCGGCAACAAAAGGATACCAGGTGAACTCTGGGAGATACCGAAGAAGGCTTTCATCCTTCTCGATCAGTATGAGGGGTTCTATTATCAAAGGAGAAAAATCTCTATCATTCACAAGGGGAAAGAGGAGAACGCCTGGGCTTGGATATGGAATGGACCTTTGACCGGTGATGAACAGGAGATACCCTCCTTCACCCAGTTTATGAAGAAAGGATGTTAACTCACCATCCGAGGGGAGACCCAAAGTGCCCGCGATGGAGATAACAATAAGGGATTTCGAGGAAAAGGATCTCCTTCACCTCTACTTCATAGATCAGATATGTTATCCGCCGGGTATCTCCTATGATATGGAAGCGATGTTCTCTTTCCTTTTCGATCCGGCAAACTTCGGAATGGTAGCCGAAGAGGAGGGTAAAATTGCTGGCTTTGTACTCGCCGGTTTAAAGCCAAGGGGATGTGGTCATATAATAACTTTGGATATCCATCCTAACTTCCGCCGTCGGGGGATAGGAAAGACACTTTTAACCAAGGCGGAGGAACGATTAAATTCCCTGGGAGCTAAGAAGGTAGTACTTGAGGTAGATGTAAGGAATATGCCGGCGATAAGCCTTTACAGAAAGGCGGGATACAAGGTGGTCAAGCGGTTAAATAGATATTATCTAAGCCGCTATGACGCTTATCTTATGGAGAAGTCCTTAAAAAAATAAGAGGGGGTAGGAACTCCCCCTCAATTGGAGGTGTGAGCGGGTTTGGGTGAGGAGGGATATATAATTCACACTCTCCATAAGTTAAACGCTTTAAAGTAGGAAAAAGTTCAGAAATTTTTACCTTTTTAGGAGGGAAAATTTGAAAGAAGCTCTTTTCTATGAAAAGCTTAAAGGAAAAAAGGTTCGCTGCTTTCTCTGTCGTCATAACTGCCTCATCGAAGAGGGGAAAAGGGGTGTCTGCGGGGTGCGAGAAAACAAGGGCGGCGTTCTCTACTCCCTTGTTTATGGAAAGATCCTCTCGGCGAATCCGGATCCCATAGAAAAGAAACCGCTCTTCCATCTTCTTCCCGGAAGTTTCTCCTTTTCCATCGCCACTGCCGGCTGTAACTTCCGCTGTCTTCACTGTCAGAACTACACCATCTCCCAACTCCCCCGTGAGACCGGCGAGGTGGGAACAGAAAGGGAGGTCCCTCCAGAAAAGGTGGTCTCGATGGCAATGGAGTACAACTGCGCCACTATAGCCCATACCTATACCGAACCGACTATCTTCTTCGAATACGCTTACGATGTGGCAAAATTGGGGAAGGAAAAAGGGATAAGGAGTATCTTCGTCACCAATGGCTACATCGGGGAAGAAGCGCTCCGCTATATCGCTCCCTATCTTGCCGGAGCAAATGTCGATCTTAAGGGGTTTCGAGAGGAAACCTATAAGAAAATCTATGGAGGAAGATTGAGCCCTGTCCTTGACAACATCAAGCTTATGAAGGAACTTGGCATCTGGGTTGAGGTGACTACCTTAGTGATACCAACGATTAACGACAGCGATGGGGAACTAAGGGATATCGCAAACTTCATCGCTGAAGTGGGAACCGGTATCCCCTGGCACATAAGCCGATTCCACCCCGATTATAAACTGACCAATCTTCCGCCTACCCCCCGGGCAACCATAGATCGAGCGAGGGAAATCGGGAAAGAAGCAGGACTTCGCTATGTCTATTCGGGAAACATACCGGGCGATAAGGGGGAGAACACCTATTGCTATCAATGTGGTGCCGTCCTCATCAGGCGTTTTGGCTTTCAAATCATCGAGAATAGACTAAAAGAGGGGAGATGCCCTGAGTGTGGCGCTGAGATCGACGGGGTCTGGCACTAAAATCCCCTTGAAAATGTGGGGAATGTCTGTTATTAATTAGAATCGAGTGGGCGGTTAGCTCAGGAGGGAGAGCGCTGCTTTCGCACGGCAGAGGTCACCGGTTCGAATCCGGTACCGTCCACCATTTTTATTTTTACCCTCTTAAAGTAGAAAACTGAAGAGGTCCTTACGCATCATCTAAACAGCCAGATTCCTCTCCCAAAAGAAGACAAAAAATAATGGTGGGCGATGCTGGACTCGAACCAGCGACCTCTTCCGTGTGAAAGAAGCGCTCTACCACTGAGCTAATCGCCCACCTTACATTTTATTCTTTACCCCGTTAAACTCGGTTTGTCAACCCAAATCTATCAGAAGTCTATCCCCCGGATGGCGGGGATTCCTTTACTATAAGGGTGTTTCACCTCCTTCATCTCGGTGATGAGATCGGCATATTCAGCCAACTCCTCAGGAAACCCTCTTCCGGTCAGGATGAGATGGACATCCTCTGGTTTCTCCTTAATTAACCCCAACACATCGTCCGCAGACAACAACCCCAGGCTCAGCGCCAGGTTTATCTCATCGAGAATAACGAGTTGATACCTCTGGGAGAGCATCTTCTCCCTCGCTATCCTGAGCCCTTTCTCCGCCGCCTCCTTATGCTCCGAAGGAGGGAGGGTATCTCCACGGATCTGATAATATCCCCTCCCTGTCCTTATCAACTCGAAATCTGGAGAGAGCCGGGTTATCGAATTCGCCTCTCCGTAGGGAAACTCACCCTTTATGAACTGGATCATAACCACCTTCATCCCTTGGCCTACTGCACGGAGTCCCACCCCCAGGGCAGCGCTTGTCTTTCCCTTTCCTTCACCGGTAAAGGCGATAACTAAACCCTTTGCTTTCATATCTTCTCGATTCTAAATAAAAAAATAAAAATAGAAAAGAATAAACTTGAAAGGAGAGCTATTCTATTCTTATAATTTTCTAAACTGAAGATGTGTTTATTCATTAACTCAGGAGTATGACCATGAGAAAAGTGATATTAATCCTCGCTTCGTTCTTAGCGATCGGCTTGCTTCTCAATCTCGCCATAGGTGAAGAAGGAATAATCGAGAAAACCAATCTCAGCGGTAAAATCACCTTACCCCCAAAACCGCTTCCCAAGCTTACCAGTGCCATTTCCCATCTCTATCGTACCTATCGAGAAAGAGGGCTTCTACCTGCCCTTCGCACTGCAGAGGCTGAAGGGATAAAAACGAGCTATAATACGGTTCAGGTTGTCGTTGAAGGGGAGAGTAAAAGAAACATCTCCTCCATCTCGTCAAAGATAGAGGAGCTCGGAGGAAGAATAGAAACCACCTATAAAAACCTCATTCAGGCTCGTATTCCTATTTCGGAACTCTCTCGTCTCGCAGATTCTGCCGAAGTGAAACTTATCAGAAAACCCCTAAGACCTTTCCCCCAAAAGGTGAGCGAAGGGTATGGCATAATCGGAGCATCCTACTGGAACAATGTCCGTTTTCGTCCTCCACAGTCACCGGTCAAGGTGGCTATTCTCGATCTCGGATTCAAGGGTTATAAACAACTTCTTGGAAGTGAACTTCCGGAATCGCCGATCCTCAAGTCCTTTCGCTCCGACTACGATATAGAGGCGGAGGAGGAGCACGGAGCTGCTTGTGCCGAGATAGTCTACGATCTTGCCCCGGAGTGTACCTTTTACCTGGTCAATTTCAGCACCGATGTGGAAAACCACCAGGCGGCGCAATACCTGGTATCGCAAGGGGTGGATATAATCTCTTATTCAATCGGCTGGTTCAATGCAGGTGCCGGCGATGGAACTGGTCCCATCTGTGAGGATGTAGATTACGCCCATGAGCATGGAGTAGTCTGGGTCTGTGCAGCAGGGAATGAAGCGGAGGAGCACTGGGAAGGTACATTTACTGACCCCGATAACGATGGTTGGACTTCGTTTGTCCCAGGTGATGAAACCCTCACTATCTATGCTGGAGCAGGAACAGAGGTGTATATATTCCTCAACTGGGATGATTGGTATAACTCAAACCAAGACTACGACCTCTACCTTATGGATGAGAATATGAACATCGTTGCCTCCTCAGAAAATCCTCAAGATGGGAACGGTTGGCCTACGGAAGAGATCCATTATGTTCCACCAAAAACTGGTTATTATCACATCGGGATAAAAAAATATAAAGCTACCAGAAATGTAAAACTGGAGATATTCGTGTGGAATGCCTGGATGGAATATACAGTTGCTTCTGGCAGTCTAACCATTCCAGCAGATTCGCCTAATGCGATTGCGGTCGGTGCCACCCACTGGATTGATGATTCTTTAGAGTACTACAGCTCCTGGGGACCTACCTCGGATGGGAGGATCAAGCCAGATTTTTGTGCGCCAACCGGAGTGACTACCGCCTCTTATGGCTATCAAGGTTTTTACGGAACTTCAGCAGCCACTCCTCATGTGGCAGGGGCAATCGCTTTGATCAAATCGAGGATAGGCTTATTCAGCTTCGACGATATCTATAAATTCTTAATCGCTCGAGCTATAGATTACGGGGACCCAGGCAAGGACAACAAATACGGCTATGGAAGAATAAATATAGGCCCTCCTACAGAATAAATAAAATCTTTTTAGGAAGGAATGGATTGATTTTTATCTAAATTTATTGTAAAATTTAGTAACAAAGAGGGGGAGTTTTAATTTAGGAAAAGGAGTTTAAAATGCTGAAAAGGATTGGGTTCTATTTATTGGTATTGATGGCTATTTCTACCATCGTAATCGCCGATCCCGAAGCAAAGAAAGGAGCAATAAGAGGACGCTTCGCCTATGCCAAGTACCAAGAAACTCAATATACCAATAGCGGATGTGGCGAGTTTGAGATTGTTTTTCGTCCCGCAGCAAAATTCGAGATCGGGGTGGGAGTGGGATACTACCTGACCAAATCCAACGGCAACTGGTTAAGCCCGGGCAACTTCTATCAAATGCCGATAGATATCCTCTTCCATGTGGTTCCCAACCCTAATGGTAAGGTCTCGCCCTATTTCGGAGGTGGGGCGAGTTACATCATCTTCAACTACCAGATGAACGCCCAGGAAGCCCTTTCCAATCTCGGCTTCGAAGCGTCAGAAGAGGTTGAGAACTCCTTCGGCTACTTCGCTGGAGGGGGAGTGGATATCTCGTTGTCACCAAAAATAGGTCTGAATATCGATGTCAAGTATCGGATGATAAACGCCAATGCGACCGCTACCATCAGGGATACCTTCAGTGGGATCACCGCCTCCGATAGCACAACCTTGAAGGTAAACGGCTTTGTCTTAGGCGGCGGTATTACCATCCTCTTTTGATCACAAAGGAGGTTAAGAAACAATGAGAAAATTCCTTCTTTCTTTCATTGTTTTCGCCTCTCTCCTTTTAATCGTCGGGGCTTCCCACCCTGTAAAAGGGATAGCCTCTTCTAAAGGAGAAAGGGCGCTCATACCTATTGCGTTGGAAAAGCCGCATCCCAAGCTTACCTCCACCGTAGACTCCCTCATCAAGACCTATCAGAGGGAGGGGATCGCCCCTGCCCTCGCTTTGGCTGAGAAAAAGGGGTTGTCCACCAGCTACGATCTGGTGCAGGTAGTCATCGAAGGAAAGAGTGAGCTCGTCTCTACTACCATCAAAGGGAAGGTAGAGGATTTTGGAGGAAAGGTAGAGGTAAGGTGGAGAAATCTTGTCCAGGCAAGGGTCCCCATCTCCGAGCTGTTGCGGATAGCGGCACTTCCCGAGGTAAAGCTCGTCCGTGAGCCCTATCGACCTGTGCTTATGGATACGGTGGGAGAGGGGGTAAATGTGATCGGAGCGCCGGATTGGGCAAATGCCAGCTTCCATCCCCCTGCTCAACCGGTAAAAGTCGCCATCTTCGACCTCGGGTTCAAGGACTACCAGAACCTCTTAGGGACCGAACTGCCCAGCTCGGTGACGGTTAAATCGTTCCGCGCCGATTCCGATATCGAGGCAGGGGAGGTCCATGGAACCGCCTGCGCCGAAATAGTCTACGATATAGCACCAAACGCCGAGTTCTATTTAGTGAACTTTAACACCGATGTAGAGCACCATCAAGCCGTGGACTACTTCGTCCAACAGGGAATAAACATCGTATCTTACTCCATCGGCTGGTTCAATATAGGAGCTGGTGACGGTACAGGACCGATCTGCGAGGATGTCGACCAAGCTCACCAGAATGGGATCATCTGGGTATCGGCAGCGGGAAACGATGCGGAACACCACTGGGAGGGGACCTTCTCCGACCCTGACAGCGATGGTTGGAATAACTTCACCTCAGCCGATGAAACCCTCTCCATCTATGGAACTGCAGGATACCCCATCCGTGTCTACCTTAACTGGAACGACTGGTATCAATCGAATCAGGACTACGACCTCTATCTAACCGATAATGACGGCTTCGTCGTAGCCTACTCCGGGAACTGGCAGACGGGAACCCAGTGGCCCATAGAAGCCATCTACTATATCCCTTCGAGTTCCGGCTGGTATCACATTAAGATAAGGAAATACAACGCAACGAAGAATGTAAAGCTGGAGCTCTTCATCCTCGGAGCAAGCAGTATCCAATACATCGTTAGGGATGGCAGTTTAGTCATCCCCGCCGATTCTCCTAATGCGGTGGCAGTGGGAGCAACCTACTGGGGAGATGATTCCCTCGAGAGCTTTAGCTCCTGGGGACCAACTTCGGATGGCAGGGTGAAACCAGACCTCGCCGCTCCTGATGGTGTAACCTCGGTTGCTTATGGAGGATCGTTCTACGGCACCTCAGCAGCTACCCCTCATGTGGCGGGAGCGTTCGCCCTTATCAAGTCGAAGATCGGGCTTTTTAGCCTCAGTGATATATACACCTTATTAACAACAAGGGCGATAGATTACGGTCCCAGTGGGAAGGACAACAAGTACGGCTACGGCAGATTGAACCTGAAGAAGAAATAGAGATCAACCTTTAACTACTCCTAAGGGGCGGAGGCGAGCGACCATCAAACTGATGCCAGCTTTATGCATTACCTCAACCACATCCTCAACATTCTTGTAGGCTTCGGGCATCTCCTCAGCTAATGTCCCTCTCCCTTTTGCCATTACGACTATCCCTTTTTGAGCAAGTTCCCGGTCGATCGCCCTCCCCTTCCCCCTCTTTATCGCCTGAGAACGACTGAGCACCCTGCCGGCACCATGACAGGTGGAGCCAAAGGTCTTCTCCATCGCCCGCTTGGTGCCGACGAGGACGAAGGAATAACTTCCCATATCACCAGGGATAAGGACCGGCTGACCAACATCCCGGTACACCGCAGGGACCTCAGGATGATGTGGAGGGAAGGCGCGGGTCGCCCCTTTGCGATGGACGCATACCTTTATCTTCCTTCCGTTGAAGGTATGTTCCTCGATCTTGGCGATATTGTGACAGACATCATAAACCAACTTCATCCCAAGCGATTTAGGACTGATGGAGAGAGCCTTGTAGAAAGCCTCCCGCGTTAGATGGAGGAGCACCTGTCGATTAGTCCAGGCATAGTTGGCACCGCAACACATAGCAGCGAAGTAGTCCTCTCCTTCCTTTGAGGTTATAGGAGCACAGGCGAGCTGCCTGTCGGGAAGGCTTATCCTATATTTACCTGCCGCTTTCTGCATCACCTTTAAGAAATCGTCGCATATCTGGTACCCGAGCCCCCGGGAGCCGGAATGAATGAGTACCGCTATCTGCCCTTCGAATAAGCCTAATCTTTCTGCTACTTTTTGATCGTATATCTTATCCACCAGATCGATTTCGAGGAAATGGTTGCCCGAGCCCAAAGTCCCCACCTGATCCCGACCCCGCTCTAAAGCACGGTGGCTCACTAAAGACGGATCGGCTTGGGGTAAGCATCCCTCGTTTTCAGTATGGGAGACATCCTCGGGATCGCCAAAACCGTTTTCCACCGCCCAACGGGCACCAATAGCAAGTATCTTCTTCTCATCGGAAATGGAGAGCTTTTTGATAGCTCCAGAAGAGCCCACACCACAGGGAACGGTGGCGAAGAGAGAACGAACGAGGTCACGGATCTTATCCTTTACCTCCTCGTAGCGAAGATTGGTAACCGCGAGACGACAGCCACAATTTATGTCGTAGCCCACGCCACCGGGAGAGATCACCCCTTCATCGTAATCAAAGGCAGCAACCCCCCCGATAGGGAAACCATATCCCCAGTGGATATCAGGCATTGCCAAAGAATAACCGACGATACCGGGAAGATGAGCTACATTTGCCACCTGGGTAGGACTTTCGTCATCTTTTAAGATCTCCATTAACTTCTCACTGGCATATATCCTGCCCGGTACTCGCATACCACCGGTCTTCGGTATCTCCCAGAGGTATGGTTCTATCTTTCTGAGTTCATATTTTCCCATAACTCCCTCCTTCGGGTGAGCTAAGTATCAAATATCACCCTTGCTCCCCAAAGAGCGTTAATCTTTTTAACTTCAAGCTGATGGTAAGTAACCGCTTTTATCTCAAGTAATAATTGATGTCTTGTTGGATCATACCTTTCGCCAAAGGCTTTAGCCCGGAGGATGTTATCCCCAAGCTCCTCTACTTGAAAGTGGGAAAAGATAAGATGATCGAGCGAAAACCGATATAGAAGCTCCCCAAGCCAGGAATGGAGAAGATCCTCTAGGCTCTCCTCCTCAAAAGAGAAACTAAACGCCTTCTTCTGAGATACGGAATCAAGCGAAGCCATAAGATGAAACATAGCAAAGGCAGCGTTTTCAAAGAGCTCCGGCAAACTCTTCCCAAAAACCTCGATGCCGACATCCGCAGTATGATCGATTAGACGATATCTACCACAGATAAGGGGGAAAGAGGGTTTACTCACCATCCTCCAAACTTCCTCTTCAGGTGAAAGAGTTTAAGGACATCCCCCCGGGTGATGATGCCGACCAGCCTCCCATCTTCAACCACAGGTAGAGATTTCTCTCCCGAATAAAGCATCTTCTTAAAGGAGGAGGCAACATCGTCTTCGGGAGAAATGATTAGCTCTTTAGGAAGGGTCTTCATCGCCTGATAAACCTCGGTTTCGCTCCAGAGCTCCCGGGGAACCTCCTTCACATCATCAACGGTAATGGTTCCCAAAAGCTTCTCACCATCTACAACCGGGAAGCAATTATAGCGATAACGGAGGAAAAACTCCTTTACTACATAATCGAGGGCAAGCTGAGAGGAGACAGAAACTACATCTTCGTTCATCGCCTCTTTTACCTTGATCCCGGCTATGCTTCCAAGAAGATTAGCAAGCTCATACGCCTCGGTTGCCGCCTGCTGGAGGAAAATCCCGATCAGGATCAACCAAGCACCGTTGAGAAATCTACCCCAGAACAGATTGATAAAGCCGAGGAAGAGAAGTATGTTCCCGAACCACCGCCCCACATTGCTCGCGGTCTTGGTCGCTTTCTCCTGATCCCCGCTCTTCTTCCAAAGGTGAGCGCGGAGGATCCTTCCTCCATCGAGAGGAAAACCAGGGATAAGATTAAACAGAGCCAAGATAAAGTTTATAAGAAATAGGTAAAAGAAAATAGTAACGGCGATGGAACTGGGCGAGACTGCCTTTACAAATTGAGAAAGTCCCCAGAACAAAACAGCTAAAACTAAACTGCTCAGCGGCCCTGCTATCGCCATTCTCAGTTCAGTCTTTGCATCCTCAGGCTCCTTTGCGATCTGGGCAACACCGCCGAAGATGAAAAGGGTAATCCCCCTTATTTTAAGGCCATGGGCTAAAGCAACCAAGGAATGACTCAGCTCATGAAGGAGAACGGAAACAAAAAGGAGAAGGGTGCTTATCAACCCTGCCACCCAGTAGGTCGAAGTAGCGAGATAAGGGCGAGCCTGAGGGAAATAACCGGTAGCTAAGGTCCAAGCAATCAGGGCGAATATTATGAACCACGAGTAGTTCAAGGAAATTTGAATCCCAAAAATCTTAAATAGCTTTATCCCACCTTTTGCTATCACTCGTTCTTTAATGGGCACTTTTTCCTCCTCATTAAGTGACACTTAAATATAGTCTAAATCCGGTGATTAATCAACTACAATATCTATTTAAAACAAGTGTCCCTCCGACTCACCATCTCAACATCCAAGATAAAAATGACTTAGCAGAATAAAAACAGGAAAATTGAGTCCAAAGCTGATCTTATATTAATCAAAGCAAAACCAAAAGACGGAGGAGAAACAATGATACCTTGTTTTTCATCCCGGGAATGATATTCTCCCTGCCTAAAAAACAACTCACTCTCAAGGAGACTTACGATCGGTATATCGAAGCGGTTCAAAAACGCGATCTAAAACCGCTTATGTCCACCGTCACCGAAGGCAAAGATTTCACCTTCCTCCCTTCTTCAGGTAGGGTAATCTCCAGTCCGGAGGGATATAGCAGATTTCATATTCGCTGGTTCTCATATCCAGATTGGACGATCGAGTTTAAACTTGAGGAGTGGTGCCAAAGTGCAGAATATGGATACTTTCGAACTTGGTATCGCTACCGGGAAAAGGATAAAAAGGGGGTCTGGCACGAAGAGGAGGCTTACTTCACCCTGATCTTTCATAAAGAAGCTAACGGCTGGAAGGTAGTCTACGACCAGATAACACCGATCCACAAATAAGGGGAGAGGCAGAGATGTAGATAAAGCATTTAAACAAGCTTATGCATTCATTTTTTTCTCCCATATGAGGGACCTTCCCGCTCTCCTGAGAAATAGAGCTACTCTTCTATCTCCTTCTAACTGCTACTAATGAGCTCTCTGCCGAAAGCAGTCTCAATCCTAAATTTTAATGAGCCTATTGCTCCTACTTTCTTTGAAAGTCGTATCCTTATTTCCTGTCCCAATACTATTGATGAACTTTCTGCCGAAGGGGGTTTCAATCCTTGTTTTAATGAATCGGCTTCCTCAACTAAAGTGTCCTTCCGACTTGACCGCACAAAGGAGAAGGCAGGGAAAATAAAACCCTCTTTTTCTATGAATTCTGGAAAGATAAAGAAGTTATCTTTTCCTACAATAAAAATAGTTTTTGCCTTTCGAAGAGGGAAATTAAAGTTCAGCACGGCTGACAAATCAAATTAGATAGGCCACCAAGAAAAAGGCTTGACAGAGTAGATATTTGTTGATTATATATAAATATGCAAATATTTGAATATAAGGAGAAGGCATGCGAGAATTAATTAAGGTGCGAAGGACATTATCTGATAAAGTGAGACTTTGCATTCTGAAAATTCTTCAGGAAGGGGATGAACTTTGTGTTTGTGAAATTATGCAGGCACTAGATATTTCACAAACAAGGGCATCTAGAAATTTAGGCATTCTCAGAAATGCAGGAATTGTAACCGGTAGACGCGGAGGGGTATAGATATATTTTTTGATAAACGAGAGAAAGATTAACGAATATCATTATGAACTAATAAAATCATTGCCTGAAGAAGAAATTGTTCAAAGGGATAAAGAAAAACTAAAGAGGGTAATGAAATTAGGTTCAAAATATAAATGCGTGAAAAACGAAAAGCATAAAGATAAGGAGGTTAAAAAAATGGCGTGGATAACAGGATATCCAAGAGAAAAGGTTAAATGGTATCCTACTATAGATCTAAGTAAATGCGTAAAGTGTGGGATGTGTATGAATTGCGGAAAAAATGTTTACGAATGGACCAAAGACGGTCCTAGGGTTGTACGTCCTTTTCAGTGTGTTGTAGGATGCAGCACTTGTGGCAATCTCTGTCTTGGAAACGCTATAACTTTTCCCGATATACAGGAAGTCAGAGAAATTTATAAAAAACATGGAATTTGGGCAAAAGTAAAAAAGCAATTGATTGAAGAAGGAAAAATTCAAGATTCATCTACGGGTGAAGAATAATAAGTGAACAAAAAAATTATCAATTTTTGAGAAATAGCTGATACCCCGTGTCTTGCCTCGCCCTCGCTGAGGGCATTTTTTTAGGGAAAGGTCCTAAGTCCTGTGGTTTTAACATTTTTCACCAATTAAGCAATCAAACCGTTTACCATATATCTGATTGCCACATTTTTGGGATACTTGTTCAAGGGCTTCCTACTTGGGACCGAAGTTATTAGAACGGGACAAGAAGTTAAGTTATGGAGAAGTTACATCTCAGGCGTTACTCTGCGGGGAATTACCCCTTGCACAGCTATGGTGTTGATGTGGAGTTACTTGCCAAAAAGTAATGATAGCCTTATCTTGGTTATGGTTGTCAATTCTCTGACAATGTTTGTACTCTATGCACCTCTGAGGGATTTTTACTTAGTGTAAATTCAATACCAATCCCTTGGAAAACAATATTGTTTTCAGTAATGATTTTTGTGGTTTTGTCATTGATTGCAGGATGCTTTTCACGAAAGTGGATTATTAAATCCAGGGGATTAGAATGGTTTTTAATACTAATTTTTTGCATTGACTCGCACCTTTTTTAATGGATCGGCTTCCTCAACGGTTGGCACAGGAAAATGAAATGAGGGAAGAAGAGGAGTTTCAATCCTTGTTTTAATGGATCGGCTTCCTCAACCCTATCGAAGGTTTTTTGAAGATATAAAAGAAGGGAGTTTCAATCCTTGTTTTAATGGATCGGCTTCCTCAACCTCTCCCGGAATTCTACTCCTGAAAGAGCGGGGTTGTTTCAATCCTTGTTTTAATGGATCGGCTTCCTCAACAACTTGTTTTCCCCGCTTTTCTATTAGTCGTTCAAGGTTTCAATCCTTGTTTTAATGGATCGGCTTCCTCAACAAGCTGTTCTCCACCTGTTGGAATGGTTTGGTATTGGGTTTCAATCCTTGTTTTAATGGATCGGCTTCCTCAACGGGAAGTCGTTGTAGAAGTAGAGGGAAAGGTAGAAGGGTTTCAATCCTTGTTTTAATGGATCGGCTTCCTCAACTTCTTGAGGTAGGGGACTTCCCCTACCTCTTTTTTGTTTCAATCCTTGTTTTAATGGATCGGCTTCCTCA